>CAYWXW010000045.1:0-24094 GCA_964462265.1 uncultured Porticoccaceae bacterium
GGAGTCTCTGAATAAGCCTTGTTTTTAAGCGCATTTAGGCAGCAAGGCTTAACAGCTTGTTAAGGTGCCGGTGGAACCTCAGGCTTACGGGGTGCGGCAAACCAGAGCATCACCGGGCCAACGACAGCCAAACCAGCAGCCACCCACAACATTAATTGATAGCCTCCCGACCAATCGTAAAGCGCCCCGCCCAGCCATGAACCCATGGCACCACCCATCGCTGAGAATAGCGATAAGGTGCCAAAAATACTGGGGAAGCGCGGCCCTGCGAACAGATCTCGAGCAACGGCGGGAATAATCGGCGCATTCACCGAATAACCAATGCCGACTAAAAAGGCAAAAGCAAAGGGCATTAACAGCCCCGGTACGCTGCCCACCAACGCCAACGCACCCAGCGAAATCAGGATGCAAACCAGACCGCCGGTAAAGGCCAGCTCGCGACCCACGCGGTCAGACAAGGCACCCCACATCATTTTACCGGGGATGCTGGTGACGCCAATAATGCCAACAATAATCGAGCCCATAGTTTTCGCCACACCGTGATCCACCATAAAGGCGAACTGGTGCATGATCAGCAACTGCGACAGACAACCACCGGCAAAAAAAGCGAGCACAGCAAAGCGGAAACTGCGCGAGCGTACAGCCGTTGCCACCGTCCAGTCATGGGCCGGAATAACGCAGTCTGCTTGCACAGAAGCGTCAGATGCCACGCTACCCAGCGGCCTGCCAGCAGAGTCCTCTGCAACAGGCGGCTCACGCAAAATAAAGAAAGCAGCAGGCAGGATCAGCAACAGCACCAGCGCCGCAAGCACTTGAAAAGCGAGGCGCCAGTCGTAACTTTCGATCACCAAATTACTCAGCGGAACAATGGTAAAAATGCCCACGCCGATACCGGCCGTCACAAAACCCAGTGCCGTGCCGACTTTATCGGGGAACCACTTTTCAGTGAGAATCACCGAGGGCACCCAACCGCAGGCCGCCAAACCGAGGGCGCTGAGCACACCAAATGACAGATACAACTGCCACCACTGATTAACCTGCGACGTTAATAAAAGCCCAGCAGCCATCACCACGGAACCGCTCATCATCAACCGTCGCGGGCCGAAGACCTCAACTAACCGCCCAGCAAAGGGGCCAAACAGACCGTGGCTGAGAATAAACACCGACATCGCACCGGCAGTTACTGAACGCGACCAACCGAAGTGATCAATTAATGCCACCAGAAAAACCGAATAGGAATACCAGATGCCGTAGAGCAAGCCCAGGGTCAAAAACAGGGTAACAATAACAATCAACCCATGACGCGTGGAACGGGATTCGCTCAAGTATTACTCCTACTATGGGGGAGAATTGAAACAAGACGGCCGCTTGTTTGTGCCGCCGTCAAAAAGGATTCGCAATCATTATACGCCAGCTGGATAGACTACTGGGGCCGTTAGTAGATCGAACTCTAGTACATGCAGGCATAGCTTGGATTCAAGTAGCACCTTGCTAAACGGCGAGCAAAACAACACGTCAGCACAGTGAAGGCCGTGTTTTTATCGCAAGAACAATGTTTGAGCAGCTTGTGAGGAGTTTTAATTAAAGTCTCAAATACGCCTGATCCACAGACCGCAAGAAAATAACACGATGCTTGTAGTAAAGACTAAATCGCTAAAAATCTTCAGTAAGATAACAACTGGGGCAGCCGCTCCAACTATCACTAGCGTGATAAATGCTGATGTGGCAAAAACTACTACCGCAAAAATATAAGCGCCACTCTATTATTGTCGACCCTGGCAACTTAACACCGTGTTAACTGGAGGAGTAATGATGGCAGTTTTTTAGGTGTTTTTGCAAAAATGGCGGCCGCATTATGGAGCCCATGTTGAGCGCCTGATTATCGAGAACCGACGAGCGTAGGTTTTTTAGGTGGAGATTTTTGGGTGGGTGTCCTGATTAAACACTTGCTTTAATCGATCAATCTAGCAGCGCCTGCCCCGCTTCACCGAGTATCGTTGCTCATAGGTTAGCTGCTGGTAGTGCTTCATTGTTGCATTTCTTGCTGGAGAAAAAACGATTAGCCTGCAAGCAGCTAGCCGCTTCTTCTATTCCAACAAGTTATGCACTTCAGATTTGCATCCAAGTTATTTAATACTTACTTTAAAACAATAAAACTTTTTTATACTCTAGCAGGCCTCTGCAATTAGACCATCAAAGCACGAATGAGCGTTTCACATTCGTTTTGATCCATCATCTTCGGCACGGGCATACCGGAGCCTTCTTTGACAGCCCTTGTCGCGATAGCAGAAACATCTGAGGCTTTAATCGCTTCAAGGGTAGTACCGATTCCGAATGACACGTTAAGTTGAACCACCGCTTCAATAAACTTATCCGCTTTTGTGCCAACCGAATCACTGGGCAAAGACAAAGAAAGCATATCCGCTAGCTCAGCCAGACGACCTTCTATTTTATCCTTTGAAAAACGCAGCACTTCGGGTAATACCACGGCATTGGCCCAACCATGCGGCGTGCTGTACCAGGCGCCAAATTGGTGGGCAACGGCATGGACATAGCCCACTGCACCCGTATTAATGGCAATACCGGCATAGTAAGCAGCAACCGAAACCTGTTCACGTGCTTCCAAATTGCTACCTTCGGCATAAGCGACAGGCAAATATTTGAAGAGCATTTGTATGGATTGTTTCGCATAGCTATCGCTATTTGGATTTGCCCAGGTGCTTATCCATGCTTCAATTGCGTGAGTCAAGGCATCCATACCCGTTGCCGCAGTAATTGACGGCGGCAAACCCGTAATTAAACAAGGGTCAAGTGCAATCGCCTTCGGTGTCACTTTAGGATCGGCAATAAAAAACTTCTCATGAGTCACGGCATCGGAAACGACCGCACCAAAAGTGACTTCTGAGCCAGTACCCGAGGTTGTTGGAATGGCAAACAGGGGAATGGGTGCTTTTTTAACCTTGTAGTAGCCGATAACATTTTTCGACTTACCGCCATTCGTGGCCGCAGCAGCAATCGTTTTCGCGGCATCGATTGAAGAACCACCACCGATGGCCAAAATAGCATCACAGCTATGTTTCATCTGTAAAGCCAGACCATCCTCAATAAGGTCTAGTGTTGGATCAGGCTTTACACCATCAAACATTATGACCTCTAGCCCTTTCTCCTCAAGTACGTCGGTAGCGTTGGCGACGATACCCAGATCAACCAAAGGTTTGTCTGTAACAATCAGGATTTTTGAGACATTGAGACCAGCAATGTGAGCGCATAATTTTGCCGTACTACCTGAGCCCACAAAGGTCAAAGGACCCGGTGTTGAAGGCAATACACCCATGATCGATTTAAAAGCTTTCATCTTCGCTTTATTCGTAACCAGGGCTAATACTTTTTCTTTATCCATTGTTCTTCCTCAATACTAAAGTTTTTGACAAGTGATATCTCGTCCTTGCATACCTCATAAAGATCTCACGCACCCCGTAGGGATAAAGCCCTTGGCTAATCAAACTGGGGGCAGCACTAAACCGAAAGAAAACACGGCTTTTCTGCCAGGGCACTCTGCTCAAAACGAATACCTTTCCAGACGTGCCGTAAAATGTTCGCATGCTTCCGTGGCCCGAACCATTCCCAAGCCTACCAACACCGACACCATTGCTAAATGCAAATTTAGTGGAGGGCATCGATGGCCGCCATCGCATCTTCAAACTCAATTGCGTATAGCTAATCTTTTATTTTTTCTAGCAATATAGTCAAACCCATACGATACGACACGCTAACATACTGGCGCGTATGTAACTGCTCGAATATGGGTAGCACACAGATAAACCTACGGGATTATAGATTCTTACGAAACTTAATCAACCTGACAGGCTTGACATATTGACAAACGACACCTTAGCCGCCGTGCTGCTCCTCCTGTAGCTATAAAGCACCTCTAAAAGTCGTTGTTTTAATGAAGGCAAGAAAGTGAGGGGCTCGGTCTCACCGTGGCTCTACCTGCTCACCCGTCGTAAGACCCTTGGATTAAATGTTCTATTAGAGTGGGTGTCCTTTGTAAGTGGTGGCCGGGGAGCCTAAAACAGGGCTTAGCCAGCGTGGGGGGTGGCGATACTACTGGCGACATTGCTCAGGGTTTTGCGGGGCTGTTAACGCTCATATCTGTGCTATGCCCTTGCGCCTATCGAAAAGCTTATTGCAAACTCAAAGGCTTGAACGGGTAACCTAAGAACGTGCCTTGCCACAGCAAAATGCTTGATTGCAAGACTTCGTATCTTGATACAGCCACTGCCGATACAATCAATTGAGAGTGGCACGGTTGGGTGACATCGACAAGACTTTAGGTCTCGAACCTGTGGGTCAGATAGGTGCCCCAATCGTTTTGTTTATTACGCCGGACGGTATCTTAGGCCCTAATTATAGTGAGCCTGCATCACGAGGTTAGCGAGAACAATAATGACAACTCTTAAAACACTTGGCATTGATATTTCAAAAAAGAAATTTGACGTAGCACTGCTTGATAATGGCAAATCAAAAAACAAAAAGTTTACCAACAACTTGCAGGGATTCGTAGATTTAGGGCAATGGTTAAAAAAACATGGCGCTTTAACCCCCCACGCCTGTATGGAGGCGACAGGGGTTTATGGTGAGGCTCTGGCAGAACACCTCTTTGACGCAGGGTTCACTATCAGCGTCGTTAATCCAGCTCGTATTAAAGGTTTTTCTCAAAGTGAATTACTGCGCAGTAAAACTGATAAAATCGACGCCGGGTTAATCGCACGCTTTTGTTACGCCATGCAACCGCAGGCCTGGACGCCTCAACCCAAGGAAATAAGGCTGTTACGCGACCTTGTACGGCATTTAGATGCACTGCAAGGTATGCACCAGCAAGAAAAAAATCGATTGGAAGCCGCTAGCGAGGCGATAAAAAATCAGCTGTTAGGCCATATCGACTTTCTGAATACAAAGATAAAAGAGATTAAATGCCTAATTGACCAACACATTGACGATCATCCAGACTTAAGAAATCGCAAGTGCTTACTGGAAACTATTCCCGGTATAGGTGATGCAACTATCCGAGTGATATTGTCTGAGTTTGGTGATATTAATCAATTTAAAAATGCTAAAGCGCTGTCCGCTTTTATCGGCGTCGCACCCAGAATACGCGAATCTGGCTCCTCGCTTAGAGGGCGCTCAATGATGTCAAAGACTGGTCGATCTAAACTACGCAAGGCGTTCTTTATGCCTGCCCTGGTCGCACTACGCTACAACCCCGTTATCAAAAAAATGAATGTCCGACTGACAGCGGCGGGTAAGCCAAAAATGCTTATTGTTGGGGCTGCTATGCGCAAGTTAGTTCACTTAATTTATGGCGTTTTGAAAAATGGCGTACCATTTGATGAGAAATTTTCTTGATTTTTAAGACGGTATCTGACCCCAGTTGTGTGCACAGAAAAGCCCGCCTCACGCAAGCGGTGGAGTTGATAAAGGCCGGATACACCAGCGCCAATAATGATTGCATCGTAATGCTTTTGTGGTGACATGCTTGTGCTACCTATCGGTGTGTTAACTATTATTATTTATAATTTGTTGCAGCAGGTTCGCATTCATGGGTGCTAGAAGTCAATATTGTACTAACAGGGTTAGCTATTATAGTTGCCTGTTCTTTAAGGAAGAGAAGAAGACAATGAACGGAAGCAAAACTCAGCGTTGCTTGCTTTAAAGTGTGTATGTAATATAAAGTATGTACACATAGAAAATAATACACACAGCAGGTGAGATGATGCGAACAAACATTGAAATTGACGATCAGCTAATGAATGACGTGCTCAAGGCCACAGGACTTAAGACAAAGAAAGACGTGGTAGAGCTAGGCCTTAAAACATTGATCAGACTCAGAAAGCAAGAGAGGATAAAAGATTTTCGTGGCCGACTTAAATGGACGGGTGACCTGGATGATATGAGAGCCAACTCATGATCCTGGTTGATTCAGGCGTTTGGATTGATTATTTCAATGGTGTTGAAAATAAACAGACAACTACATTGAACGATATGCTTGGGGTAAGGCCAGTAGCCGTGGGTGATTTGATTTTGGCAGAAGTTCTGCAAGGTTTTAGAGAGGACAAGGATTACAAGACGGCGAAATCACTTTTTAATGAGCTGGTGGTTTTCGATTTACTGGGAAAAGATATGGCGATCAAAAGTGCGGATAATTTTCGGACTTTACGCAAACGAGGTATTACCATTCGCAAAACCGTCGATATTATAATCGCTTCCTTTTGTATTGAAAGAAAAATCCCCCTTCTTTTTTCTGATAAAGACTTCGAGCCCTTTGTAAAAAAATTGGGTTTAATTGCTGCTTGAGATGCACAAACCGATAAATGACAGGGCCAGAAAGCACCGATTAACTTGAAGGTGATACGAGCAACGATACCTATATTTTTATACCAGTGGTATTTTTACTGCACAGGTAAGATATAGATGGCCAGACCCATTCGTCTTGAATTTGCAGGGGCGCTATATCACGTTACCTCTCGCGGTGACCGGTAAGAAGACATTTACGATTCTGATGCTGATCGAGAGCTTTTTTTGAAGACACTCGGTGACGTCTGCAAGCACTTCAATTGGGTGTGTCATGCTTATTGCCTCATGAGCAACCATTACCACCTATTGATTGAAACACCCGATGCGAACCTATCCAAAGGCATGCGCCAACTCAATGGGGTTTACACCCAATCCTTTAATCGTGCCAATGCTCGGGCAGGACATGTCTTCCAGGGGCGTTATAAAGCCATTATGGTTGAAAAGCAGAGTTACTTGCTGGAGCTGGCGCGCTACATTGTTCTTAATCCCGTTCGAGCCAACATGGTACGGTCTGCTAACCAATGGCCATGGAGCAGTTACCGCGCCACCGTTGGGCAAGCAATAAAACCTGGCTGGTTGAATACAGATTGGCTATTGGCTAGTTTTGGCAAACGTAAGCACCAGGCCGTGAATGCCTATAAAACCTTTGTATCGGATGGTCAAAGGCAACCCTCCCCCTGGTTACAGTTACGCCATCAAGTTTATCTTGGTGGTGATGCATTCATGCTACAAATGAAAGCCTTGATTGATGAGGATAAAGAGTTGAGCGAGATACCCTCATCGCAACGACGACCGATGCCCAAAGCGCTATCGTATTATGAAGCTAAGATGAACAATCGAAATGAAGCGATAGTTGGTGCCTATCGGGGTGGAGGTTATAGTCTGAAGGAGGTGGGTGATTATTTTGGGCTGCATTATTCGACGGTGAGTGGCATTGTTAAAAATCATAAATAAAAGACTTCGTATCTTGATACAGCCACTGCCGATACAATCAATTGAGAGTGGCACGGTTGGGTGACATCGACAAGACTTTAGGTCTCGAACCTGTGGGTCAGATAGGTGCCCCAATCGTTTTGTTTATTACGCCGGACGGTATCTTAGGCCCTAATTATAGTGAGCCTGCATCACGAGGTTAGCGAGAACAATAATGACAACTCTTAAAACACTTGGCATTGATATTTCAAAAAAGAAATTTGACGTAGCACTGCTTGATAATGGCAAATCAAAAAACAAAAAGTTTACCAACAACTTGCAGGGATTCGTAGATTTAGGGCAATGGTTAAAAAAACATGGCGCTTTAACCCCCCACGCCTGTATGGAGGCGACAGGGGTTTATGGTGAGGCTCTGGCAGAACACCTCTTTGACGCAGGGTTCACTATCAGCGTCGTTAATCCAGCTCGTATTAAAGGTTTTTCTCAAAGTGAATTACTGCGCAGTAAAACTGATAAAATCGACGCCGGGTTAATCGCACGCTTTTGTTACGCCATGCAACCGCAGGCCTGGACGCCTCAACCCAAGGAAATAAGGCTGTTACGCGACCTTGTACGGCATTTAGATGCACTGCAAGGTATGCACCAGCAAGAAAAAAATCGATTGGAAGCCGCTAGCGAGGCGATAAAAAATCAGCTGTTAGGCCATATCGACTTTCTGAATACAAAGATAAAAGAGATTAAATGCCTAATTGACCAACACATTGACGATCATCCAGACTTAAGAAATCGCAAGTGCTTACTGGAAACTATTCCCGGTATAGGTGATGCAACTATCCGAGTGATATTGTCTGAGTTTGGTGATATTAATCAATTTAAAAATGCTAAAGCGCTGTCCGCTTTTATCGGCGTCGCACCCAGAATACGCGAATCTGGCTCCTCGCTTAGAGGGCGCTCAATGATGTCAAAGACTGGTCGATCTAAACTACGCAAGGCGTTCTTTATGCCTGCCCTGGTCGCACTACGCTACAACCCCGTTATCAAAAAAATGAATGTCCGACTGACAGCGGCGGGTAAGCCAAAAATGCTTATTGTTGGGGCTGCTATGCGCAAGTTAGTTCACTTAATTTATGGCGTTTTGAAAAATGGCGTACCATTTGATGAGAAATTTTCTTGATTTTTAAGACGGTATCTGACCCCGTTTTTTTTCAGATGAATGTCCTTTTTAAATATTGTGGTGCACTTGCAGATTGAATGTGGCTGTGGCAAATATAGCATTTACCCCCCCAGCAATAAGTCAGCAATATCACTATGTTTTTCTTTGTGCCTTCCTTGTAATTTATTTAACATTTCTTTTATAAAATTCAACCTTTGTGTTATGAATCCAAGAATGCCTGACTCTATTATTATTGACTTAGTTTTATCATCTATCTCATCTATTTTTGTTAAGTTAATAAACTGTCCATTTTTAGAATCATTATCAAATAAACTTTTGAATAGCTCAGTATTGGCTTCAGAATCTTTATCTTCTAGGTAATCATTGAATTCACTTGAGTAAATCCTTGTAACTAAATTGATAAACTCCCATCTATTTTTATCTTCTTCAGATATTTGATATGCAATCATAATCTCATCACTTGGTGACTTATGAATATCTAATCCATTAAATACCTTTGAGAATGCAACTAACTCGCCTTCTTTAGAATTAGGAATGACCGACAGCTCTCTAACAAAATCTTCTGCCTTTGGAATCAACCATTCCTGCTCTAAAAGGTCTCCATTAACATCATAGATCATTGGTATCACATCATCCGTATCGTTCGTAAATGCGATTTTATCAAATATCTCAAACCGATTCTTATTCGCCATATTCACTAAATACATAGCAGTAAAGTATTCTTGGAATGATCTATGTGTGAAAGTAAACCCAAGACCATCTCTTTGCATGATGCATACACTATCTAATAAGTCGTTAAGAAAAGATTGGGGTTCAGTTACTATCCCACTTATACCAATTGCTTTTTCTATGTAGATGATGACACCAGCTTCAGTGAATGAATATTTACGATCTGAGTAGCTAAGAATTGAAAAAGAAGCTAATAGTTTTCTGAAATCATCTAGGGGCAACCCTGAAAATGATTTTATTTTGTATAGACTTTTAAGGGAGTCATGCTTGTTAAACAACGTTAAGAATGCCTGCTCATAAAACAAGTGGATTTTATTTGGAATTTCCGCTATTTGCTCATATGTTAAAAGCATCATTGTCAATAGCAAAGGGTTTCGAGAGAAGCTTATGTGCTTATCATAAAGATCAGCATCTAAAGCTGCTAAAAACTGAAGTTTTACTTTGCGATCATAATTGAGCTTAGCTATAAGGCTTTTTGCCTTCTCTTTATCAAGCGGAAGTATGTTATAGCAAAAGAATTCATCCCACGAAGTAAACCTATCGTCGGGCCTACTAGATACCATAATCATAATATTATGATACCTTCCAGCAATAGATACTATTTCCTTTTCATAGAGATCACGCTTGTCATTATTAATTTCATCAAATCCATCAAAAATTAATAATACCTTGCCTAGCTTAAGTGAATGCTCTAATTGAATTTTTGAGAATGTCGGCTCAATGTCACTTAAAGTTTCTAATACAAAATCAAATAGACTTTTTTCACTCTCGCTGTTAAGGTGCCGTAGCTCTATGAAAATAGGAAATATACCTCTTGGGTTTTCAATCAGCTCTAGGAAGATACTCCTACAAAATGTAGACTTACCAGAACCTGCCATTCCACTTACAACTACTCTTTTGTTTGTTTCAATCTCTTCTATAAAGCCTGATTCATGTATCTTAACATTCATCTCCTAAAGACAGATCAGTTCTAACATAAAAGTCTTTTAAACTTACTGGCGCTTCACGATATAGAAGAGTCTTCGTCTTAGAGTATCTATCATAGCTGCGCTCTATATATTTCGTATAACAAACATCCATATTAACTTTTAACTTGTCAAAAGAATCCTTCCCAATACTTTTAGCACCGTCTAAAACTGGCTTGGAAAATTGCTTTACCAATTCCAAAATAACTTTATTCAGGTCTATATCTTCCATTTTCTACCTTAATTGTTTGGTTTAACAATGTATTGTCATAAAATTTATATACTGCGCATGCGTATTTTGCCAACTCTAATATTCGCAAAATACCAACAACCTATTGATTTAACAAAACAATGCCCAAGTAAACCGGCAAAGAAAGGCTTCAATTACAGCCTTTCTTTTGGCGAAGTAGTGTCTTAGTTTAAGCTGAACGCTCTGTGCGCATAGTCACAAACTCCTCAGCCGCCGTTGGATGAATCCCCACGGTCGCATCAAAATCAGCCTTCGTGGCCCCGGCTTTAATCGCCACCCCTATACCCTGAATAATTTCACCGGCAGACTCACCCACCATATGACAGCCCACGACACGGTCAGTGGCTGCATCGACAATTAACTTCATATAGACTTTTTCATCGATACCACCGAGGGTTTGCTTCATTGGTTTGAAGCGCGATTCAAAGACTTTAATCTCGCCATATTTTTGTTGCGCATCAGCTTCGCTAAAACCCACCGTGCCGATATTCGGCTGACTAAACACGGCGGTGGGAATAAAGTCGTAATCGACCTTGGTGGTACCACCTTTAAATAAATTCTCAGACAACGCCATGCCTTCGCGAATTGCCACTGGGGTCAACTCGACACGACCAATCACATCGCCGAGGGCATAGATGGAGGGCTCGGCCGTTTGAAAGAAGTCATCGACCTCTATCGCGCCCCGTGTATCACAGCTAACGGCGGTTGTTTCAAGGCCCAGGTTTTGCGTATTGGCCTTGCGGCCGGTGGCGTACATGACGCTATCGACGCTCATTGTCGAGCCATCGGCCAAGCTCAGCGTTAACTGATTTTGCTGCTTGCCAGGGTCTTTGGATATTTGCTGAATGTCCGTATCAAAATGTAAATGCACGCCCTTCTTTGCCATTTCTTCGGCGAGGTGATTGCGCACATCTTCATCAAAACCCCTTAAAAACAAGGGGCCACGGTACAGTAAATGAGTCTACGGCAATATAACCGCCACCCACAATGACCATGCGCTTAGGTAAAGTGTCGAGATAGAAGGCCTGCTCAGAGGTGATGACGTGTTCATTACCGGGGAAGTCCGGCACAAAGGGTCGCCCACCTGTACACACCAGTATATTGCGCGCAGTGTATTCCCGATCATTGACCACAACGCTATTAGGGCCTGTGATTTTCGCACGGCCTTCAATCAGCTCAACGCCGGACTGTTTTAATAAATTGCGATAAATACCGTTGAGCCGCTCGATTTCCTGCGTTTTATTATCACGCAAGGTTGGCCAGTCAAAACTTTGTGGCGGTACTGTCCAGCCAAAACCGGCGGCAGTACGAAATTCTTCTTCAAAGGCGGAGGCATAAACGAAAAGCTTTTTCGGTACGCAGCCTACATTGACACAGGTGCCACCGAGATATTGCTCTTCGGCAACGATGACTTTGGCCCCGTACTGGGCCGACATGCGGGCCGTGCGCACACCACCGGAACCGGCACCAATGACAAATAAATCGACATCGAACTCACTCATTTATAAACTCCTTGCTTTTATCTTCGACACTTTCGGTGTTAAACCACGCCAGTTTATTTTGCAAACTAACGACATGACCAATAATTAATAAAGTCGGCGCTCGCACTTTTAGCTCTGCTACTTTGGCGGCAAGATTAGCGAGGTCACTAATCACCACGCGCTGCTCGGGCGTGGTGCCCTTTTCAACCAGAGCTGCCGGCGTGTCACTGGCCAGGCCATGTTTAACCAGCTCGGTACAAATATCACCGAGGCTCATCAGGCTCATATAAAAAACCAGTGTTTGATTAGCTACCGCTAAACTCGGCCAGTTGAGGTCGAGTTTATAATCCTTTTTGTGCCCGGTAATAAATTGTACCGACTGAGAAAAGTCTCTATGGGTCAGGGGTATTCCGGCATAACTGGCACAGCCCGAGGCCGCCGTAATACCCGGCACTACCTGAAAACGCACGCCCTCTTCGGCCAGCCGTTCAATCTCTTCACCGCCACGACCAAAGATAAAAGGGTCGCCGCCTTTGAGGCGCAACACGCGTTTACCCTGTTTCGCCAGATCGACCAGCAGACTATTAATATTGGTCTGACTCACCGCGTGGTCACCGGCCCGCTTGCCGACATAAATGCGCTCGGCGTCGCGGCGCACCATGGCTAATATTTGAGGTGAAACTAACCTGTCGTGCAGTACCACATCGGCTTGCTGCATTAAACGCAGGGCACGAAAGGTGAGCAGGTCGGGGTCACCCGGCCCCGCGCCCACGAGATAAACCTCACCAATGGCTTGAGGCTCTGAACCGGCATCAACCGCTATCGTTTCAAGCTGGGCTAATAATTGTTGCTCGGCCTGCGTGTCATTGCCCGCATACACGGCTTCGGCAACTTCACCGTCGAGCACGCTCTCCCAAAAGCGCCGGCGCTGATTTTCACTGGCTAACAAGGTTTTCACTTTGCCACGATAGCGGGCAGCCAGTTTAGCGAGGGCGCCTAAATTACCGGGCAGAAGCGCTTCAATACGCCCCCGCAACAATCGGGTCATTACCGGGCTAGTGCCACTGGAGGTAATCGCCACTTGAATAGGCGAGCGGTCGACAATGGCGGGGAAAATAACGCTACACAGTTCGGGATTATCGACCACATTAACCGGAATATTGCGTTGTTGAGCCTCGGCAGATATCGCCGCATTTAAGGGCTGGTCACTGGTGGCCGCTATTGCCAGCACCACATTGTCGAGATCGTCTTTGCAATACTCACGTTCGCACAAATTTAACAGGGCGGGATATTCCAACGCCATATCGGCAATGCCCTGACAAATGCTCGGGGCCACTAGGCTGATATGAGCGCCGGCCTCGCACAGGCTGCGCACCTTGCGCAGGGCGACATCACCACCACCCACCACCAAACAGGGTCGCGCTGCGATGCGATGAAACAGGGGTAAATAATCCACGGGCTAACGCTCCCTCCCTAACCGATAACTGTCAGACCGCCCATTAGCGGCTGTAGTACCTCGGGGATATCAATGCGGCCATCTTCGCGCTGATAGTTTTCCATCACTGCAACCAATGTACGCCCTACGGCCAGACCGGAACCATTAACGGTGTGCAGCAGTTCGGGCTTTTTGCTTTCGGGGTTGCGCCAGCGGCTCTTCATGCGGCGCGCCTGAAAGTCGCGGAAATTACTGCAGGAGGAAATCTCGCGGTACTTATCTTGCGAGGGCAACCAGACTTCAATGTCATAGGTGCGCGCCGCAGAGAAACCAATATCGCCACCGCATAAAATAACCGTGCGATAGGGCAAACCGAGTTTTTCGAGAATGACTTCGGCATTGCGCAATAAACCCAGCAGTGCCTCTTCCGAGTCGTCGGGTCGCACAAACTGCACCAGCTCGACTTTTTCAAACTGGTGCTGGCGAATCATGCCTCGGGTGTCGCGGCCATAGCTGCCCGCTTCGCTTCTAAAACAGGGTGTGTGGCAGACAAACTTCAGCGGCAATTTATCGGCATCGACAATTTCGTTGCGATAAAGATTCGTCACGGGGACTTCGGCGGTGGGGATTAAATAAAATTCATTGTCGGCACGCAGTTTAAACAGGTCTTCTTCAAACTTCGGCAATTGGCCGGTGCCATAAAGCGACTCACTGTTGACGATAAAAGGCACATGCACTTCGTTGTAGCCGTTATTCACCGTGTGAGTGTTGAGCATAAATTGAATTAAGGCCCGGTGTAATTGCGCCAGCTGGCCGTGCATCACCGCAAAGCGCGAGCCGGTAATTTTCGCCGCCACGTCAAAATCGAGCAGGCCCAGCTTATCGCCCAGATCGACGTGATCTTGAATAGGGAAATCGAAGCTACGGGCTTCCCCCCAACGATTAATTTCAACATTGTCGTCTTCGGTTTTACCGGCGGGCACTTCGGCATCGGGGATATTGGGGATGCCACTTAGCAAAGCTTCAAGCTCAAGCTGAACCTCGTGCAGGCTTTTTTCCGCCACGTCGAGGTCACTTTTTAACTGGTCAACTTCAGCTAGCAGCGGGGCAATATCTTCACCGGCGGCTTTGGCTTTACCAATATTTTTCGAACGGCTATTGCGCTCGGCCTGCAATGACTCAGCATTAATCTGTAGCGATTTACGCTGGTTTTCAAGGGCTTCTATGGCCGCGACATCGAGAGTAAAGCCACGGACTTTGAGTTGTTCAGCAACGCGCTCGGGATTAGAGCGGACGGTTTTCGGGTCGAGCATGACGGGGTTTTCCTGAAGTTAGATCAACAGTTTGAATCGATAATTTAAATCAACAGCTTGAATCAACAATTATATCGAACAGCTTAAATAAGACGTGTTAGCGCAAGCCCGGTGAACGTGCCGCCGAGGCACAAAAACAAGGTGGTCACGACATAAAACAGCGCCAGTGCTAGGTGGCCATTTTGCCACAAAGCCAGGGCGTCGAGGGAGAAAGTCGAGTAGGTGGTAAAGGCACCGAGAAAACCGATCATCAGCAGTTCGCGCCACTGCCCACCAAGCAGGGATTTCTCAACGATGATGACATAGGCCACGCCCATAATTAGCGAGCCGAGCACATTAACGACCAGTGTCGACAGGGGGAAACGGCTGCCCTCGACGGGGAAAAGTATTGAGCCCACGCCATAGCGACCCATTGCGCCCAAAGCGCCGCCGAGGGCGACGGCTAACCATTGCATATGGGTTCACCCTTATCAGTGTAGCGTTGGATAGAACTCGCCTTATTCAAACTGCGCAGATGCCGCAGTTTCTCAGCAATCTTCAGCTCTAGCCCACGTTCAACGGGCTGATAATACTGCTTGTCCTTTAAGGCTTCGGGGAAATAGTTTTCGCCCGCGGCAAAGCCTTCCGGCTCATCGTGGGCATAGCGGTACTCGGCCCCGTAGTCTTGCTCTTTCATCAGTTTGGTCGGCGCATTGCGTAAATGCAGCGGCACGTCGTGACTGGGCATTGAGCGCACATCTTTCACCACCGCATTAAAGGCGCTGTACAGGGCGTTGCTCTTGGCCGCGGCAGCCATGTAAGCGATGGCCTGAGCAATGGCGAGTTCACCCTCGGGGCTGCCGAGGCGCTCCTGCACCTCCCAGGCATCGAGGGCGATGCGCAGGGCGCGGGGGTCGGCATTGCCGATATCTTCACTGGCCATACGCACCACGCGACGGGCAATATAAAGTGGGTCACAACCGCCATCGATCATGCGCGCATACCAGTACAGCGCCCCATCGGGGGACGAGCCGCGCACGGCTTTATGCAGGGCAGAAATCTGGTCGTAGAAATATTCGCCGCCTTTATCAAAACGCCGCGTGTCAGTGGTAATGACCTGCTCGACCTGGGCGCGTTCGATGATCCTTGCCTCGCCCTCATCGGCCAGCGAAACAAAGTCACTGGCGATTTCGAGCAAGTTAAGGGACTTGCGGGCATCGCCATCGGCGGCGCTAACCAATAAGGTCAAAGCCTCATCACTAATGCTTAACTTGCCGGCAAAGCCGCGCTCGGTGTCGAGCAGTGCGCGCTGAATAACACCGGCAATTTGCTCCTTATCTAGCGCCTGTAAGACATACACCCGACAGCGGGACAGCAGTGCATTATTCAATTCAAAGGAAGGGTTTTCGGTGGTGGCACCGACCAGAACAATGGTGCCATTTTCGACAAAGGGTAAAAAGGCATCCTGCTGTGACTTATTAAAGCGATGCACTTCGTCGACAAATAAAATAGTGTTGCGACCGTACTGCGCTCTCTGCGCTTCGGCCTGCTGAATGGCCGCACGAATATCTTTCACCCCGGACAAGACCGCTGATATCGACTGGAAACTGGCATCGGTAGTTTCGGCAATCAAGCGCGCCAGCGTGGTTTTACCCACCCCCGGTGGCCCCCAGAAAATCATCGAGTGCAGCTTGCCACCGGCAATGCTATCGCGCAGGGGTTTACCCGGTGCCAGTAAATGTTGCTGGCCAAAAAAGTCGTCGAGCTGGCGCGGCCGCATGCGCGCCGCCAGGGGTTGATAGGATTCTTCAGCCGATGTTGATGATGACGACGACGACGAAAAAAGAGACTCAGTCATCTTGCAGTATGTCGACGCCGGGGGGCGGAATAAAACTGAACAGTGCGTCTATTTGCTCGGCACTTAAGGGCGTATTGCGCTGGGCATTGCTGAGAATAATTTCGGTGCGCTGGGCCAGTGAGTCGACAATAATAATTTGTGTCGGCGTTTCGCCCGCAAATACCAGAGTGATTTGCTCATACAAGCCAGTTGAGACAAGCGGCTTGAGCGAGTAGGAAGTGGCAACACCAGAGCTACTCACGCTTACGGAATAGTTTTCTTCCAGTTGATCGGCGCCACCACCAAATAACATGGCCGGCGTATCGGCGACGCTTTGCTGGAAGGGTCGAATAATCACCTGCTCAAGATCGGGGTCGTAAAGCCACAGCGTGCTGCCATCGCTGATCAACCACTGCTCCATGGGTGGGGCGATAATCCAGCGCAGTTTACCTGGCCGAGCCACGTGCATCTCGCCCTGAGAGTTTTGTATTTCATAGCCGTCGGCGGAGAAAATGCGCTGGCTGAAATCTGCTCGCAAGGTGCTGAGTGGCTGCAACAAGGCTTTTAATTGTGCGGCGGCGGACTCTTCTGCGAGCACTGCTGACGGCAACAGGCAAGCCAGCGCCAGATAGAGATAGAGTGAACAGGCAGGGCGACGCCCTCGTAGAGAGAAATACTTAGCCATCCATTTAACCTGCACGTTCGGGCACCAGTACTTCGCGACTGCCATTGGTGTTCATTCCGCTGACCACACCTGCCGCTTCCATCGCCTCAATCAAACGCGCTGCACGGTTGTAGCCCACTCGCAATTTACGCTGCACCGAGGAGATTGACGCACGGCGGCTGGTCAGTACATAGTCGACAGCTTCATCGTAAAGAGGGTCGGCTTCGGGGTCGCCACTACCATCCTCATCGGTGCTATAGCCTGGCACGGAGATGGAGCTAGTCGTGGCCTCGTCGGTAATTTGATCAATATATTCCGGTTCACCACGGGCCTTCCAGTCGGCAACCACGCGGTGAACCTCGTGGTCATCGACAAAAGCACCGTGAACCCGGGTCGGTACGCTGGTGCCCGAAGGCAGATACAGCATGTCACCGTGGCCGAGTAATTGCTCGGCGCCACCCTGGTCGAGAATAGTGCGCGAATCGATTTTGGACGAGACCTGAAAGGCGATACGGGTTGGCACATTGGCTTTAATCAGGCCGGTAATGACATCGACCGAGGGGCGCTGGGTGGCAAGAATTAAATGAATACCCGCCGCCCTCGCCTTCTGGGCAATACGGGCAATTAACTGCTCAACCTTTTTACCGACGATCATCATCATGTCGGCAAACTCGTCAATCACCACCACAATGTAGGGCAGCTTTTCTAACGCAGGCGCCTCAGTTGCTGGCTGGGTAAACAAGGCCAGGTCCTCGTCGGGCTGCCAAAGGGGATCGGTGAGAGGCTCACCGGCCTTTTCGGCCTCTTCAATTTTACGATTGTAGCCCGCCAGGTTTCTCACCCCCAGCGCGGCCATTAATTTATAGCGCCGCTCCATTTCGCCGACACACCAACGCAGGCCGCTGGCGGCATCGTTCATGTCGGTAATCACCGGGGTCAGCAAGTGGGGAATACCATCGTAAACCGACAGCTCAAGCATTTTGGGGTCAACCAGAATCAGCCGCACTTCTTCCGGGGAGGCTTTAAACAGCAGGCTAACCAGCATGACATTAATGCCCACCGACTTACCCGAGCCCGTGGTACCGGCAACCAGCAAGTGGGGCATTTTCGCTAGATCGGCAATCACCGGCTCACCAGAAATATCGTGCCCCAGCGCCATGGACAGCGGCGATTTGGCTTCATCGTAAACTCGAGAAGAAAGCACATCGCCAAGCATCACCATTTCACGGTGTTCGTTGGGTATTTCAATGCCAATCACCGACTTGCCGGGGATGACCTCAACCACACGCACGCTGATGACAGCGAGGGAGCGCGCCAAATCTTTCGACAGGCCGCTGATTCGGCTGGCTTTAATGCCCGCAGCGGGCTGTACCTCAAAGCGAGTAATTACCGGCCCGGGCAGCACCTCGACTACCTCGGCGCCAATACCGAAATCCTGTAGTTTCAACTCAAGCAAGCGCGACATCGCCTCCAGAGCCTCGTGAGAAAAACCGAGGCTATTATTCTCTGATACCTTGTCGAGGAGGTTTAAAGGAGGCAGCAAACCGTTGGGCACATCTTTGAACAGCGGTGCCTGTTTTTCAGCCTCAACCCGCTTGCTCGGCGCGGGGGCGACAAGGGGCTTAGAAATAACCGGCTCTTTGCGCTTGTCTAATTTTTGTTTTTTCTGCTGGAACACCTCTTCGCGAGACTTTGATGCGGCCTGGGAATTGCGTTTATCACGGCGCTGATCGTAAAACGCAACGAGCATTGGCCGCAGCTTGTTATAGAGCAGCAGACTTAAGCGCCCACAACTATCGACCAAAGCCAGCCATGACAAATCGGTAAAAACGGTTACACCAAAGAGAAAAATTGCCAGTAATAACAGCGTACTACCCAGGTAACTAAAAGCCGATGCTGCGGCCTCACCGACACTACTACCGAGTATACCGCCCACCCCGTGGGGCAGGGCCGATTGACCACCGTGGTGGATCTCCATCAGCGCGGTGGCAGAGACCATCACCAACACCAAACCAATTAGGCGCAATATAAAAGTGACGCCGTCAAAGCCGGTATCTTCTATTTTACGCTGCTGGAAAACATTCCAGGCTCGAGCCGCAAGCAGCAGGGGGAAAAGATAGGCAACGTAACCGCTGAGAGAAAAGAAGATATCGGCCAGCCAGGCACCGGCGGGGCCAGCAGCATTGCTGGTAATACCCTCGGCACTACCGGTGTAGGAAAAACTGGCATCGTCTTTTGAATAGGAACTGAAGGCAATCATCAAATAGGCACAGAGCACGATCCAGCTTATCAACGCACCCTCTTGCCGCAGCAGACGTTTGCGCAGGGACATTTTCTCTTGCTCATCTGCTGTGGCGCGAGTACTGGTTTTACTTTTAGGGGCAGCTTTGCTCAATGTTTTTCTCGTCGCCGGTTTGTCGATTTATGCCTGATTCACTAACTTTTATTCACTGCTAAAACAGCCTGTCAGCTGGATATTTTTCAGGCCCTATCTTACGTGTAAAGCAACCATCTTGCGTACTTGTTTGGCCTCACAGGCTAGATTCATTATCATAGCGCCCTTTCCCACCCATCTCTTCATTGGCGAGGCATTATGGCGGACGCACAACACCATCGTTTGATTATTCTCGGTTCGGGCCCAGCGGGCTGGACTGCCGCTGTTTATGCGGCCAGGGCAAACCTCAACCCTGTGGTCATCACTGGCATACAACTCGGCGGCCAGTTAACCACCACCACCGATGTCGACAACTGGCCCGGCGATGCCGATGGTGTGCAGGGCCCAGAGTTAATGTCGAGGATGCAGAAACATGCCGAACGCTTTGAAACTGAAGTGATTTTTGATCATATCGAAGAAGTTGATTTAAGGCAACGGCCTTTTCGTTTGCAGGGTAGCTCGACCTATACCTGCGATGCATTGATCATCACTACCGGTGCCTCGGCGCAGTATTTAGGCCTGCCATCGGAAGAGGCCTTTATGGGCAAGGGCGTCAGCGCCTGCGCCACCTGCGATGGTTTTTTCTATCGCGACAAGAAAGTTGCGGTGATCGGCGGCGGCAATACGGCGGTTGAAGAAGCGCTGTATCTGGCCAATATCTGCAGCGAAGTGGTGCTGGTGCATCGCCGCGACCAACTGCGTTCGGAAAAAATCCTGCAGGACAAAATCCTCGAGCGCGCCGAAAATGGCAATATCACCATTATGTGGAACCACACCCTCGACGAAGTACTGGGCGATGAAGCCGGCGTGACCGGTATGCGCGTCAAAAGCACCATCGACGACTCGACCAGCGAAGTGGAATTGCCGGGCATTTTTATCGCCATTGGCCATGTGCCCAATACCGGGATCTTTAGCGAGCAGTTAGAGATGCACAATAACTACATTACGATTCAGGGCGGCCTCAACGGCAACGCCACGGCGACCAGCGTGCCGGGTGTTTTCGCAGCTGGCGATGTTGCCGACCACACCTACCGTCAGGCAATTACCTCTGCCGGCTCTGGTTGTATGGCAGCGCTGGATGCCGAGAAATATCTCGACGAGCTCTAACTAACTATAAGCAAGTCGAACTATAAGACGAGCAATAAAGAGACATGGGCAGGCTTACGTTTATTTACCAATTACCAATTACGAATAAATAAGGCATAGACTTAAATCGTGGACCTGCCCTATCTCGACCCCCACCACCCGGTATTCCCCGACCCCGCCACGGCGCTGGACTACCCCGATGGCCTGCTCGCTGCTGGTGGCAACCTCTCCGTCGACACCCTGCTCAGCGCCTATCGCCAGGGCATCTTCCCCTGGTACGAGCAGGGCCAACCCATCCTCTGGTGGAGCCCCAACCCGCGCGCCGTTATCGTCCCCGCGCAAATCCATATTTCAAAGAGCCTCGCTAAAACCCTGCGCCGGGGTGGCTATCGCGTCACCACCGACCAGGCCTTCGAAAGCGTTATCAAAGCCTGTGCCGAACCCCGTCCCGAACATTTGGACAGACCCGGCGAAAACCACACCTGGATTAGTGCCGAGATGATCGCCGCCTATATTCGCCTGTTCGAAGCCGGTCATGCCCACTCCGTTGAATACTGGCTTGACGATCAACTGTGCGGCGGACTCTACGGCCTGGCGATTGGCAATGTATTTTGTGGCGAGTCGATGTTCAGCCGTGCCAGCAATGGCTCCAAAATCGCCTTTAGCCATCTCGCCAAAGGGCTGGAGGAAGCGGGCTTTGTGCTGATTGATTGCCAGATTGAAAACGAACACCTCAACTCCCTCGGCGCACAAAACATGGCCCGCGAGGATTTTATCGCCACCCTTAACGCGGCAAGCGACATCACAATAGACTGGCCTGCCAGCCTGATTTCAACTAAAGTCTAGCTCTTGCAGAGGCAAACACGACCCGCAAAATCGCTTTCGAAAATTAGCAGACAACACTCACAGGGCGCCAGATGAGCAGAGATATCACGCCGGACTTACACAAAATACAGCTCTATTTGACCGAGGCTCACGCCTGTAGCTATCTCTCAGACAAGCAGGCCACCACCGCCTTTGTCGACCCAAAATACCCCTTGGATACAGAGACTTACAGCCACCTGTCGACAATGGGCTTTAGGCGTAGCGGGCAGTATATTTACACGCCGCGCTGTGCGTCCTGTAAATCCTGTATTCCGGTACGTGTCCCGGTTGATGGCTTCGCGCCCACCCGCAGCCAAAAGCGCTGCCTGAAACGCAATAGCGACATCAGCGCGAAGATCGAGCCCAATATAAACCTCGATGAGCATTACACCCTCTACCAAAAATATATCGACACCCGCCACAGCGATGGCGATATGTACCCCGCCACCATGACCCAGTATCGAGATTTCATCGGTAAGCCCTGGGAGTGCACGCGCTTTATCGAGTTTCGGCTCGACAATAAGCTAGTCGCCTGTGCCGTGAGTGACTGGCTCGATGACGGCTTGTCAGCCATTTACACCTATTACGACCCCGATCTGTCAGAGCGCAGCCTGGGTACTCTCGCCATCCTCCGGCAAATTGAAATGGCCCGTGAACAGGCGCTCGACTATCTCTATCTCGGCTACTGGATCAGGGACAGCGCGAAAATGACTTATAAGTCAAAGTTTCGCCCCGGCGAGCTGTATATTGAAAATCGCTGGTTGCGGATCTGAAACTGTCAAGACTCCCTCTGCCGACGAAAAAACAATTATCTAATTCAAAGTCTATTGATCGGTAGCAAGCACCTTCGCTTAAAAGTGGCTCCCCAGCTATGATAAAATTCCGCATCTTACGTTGTAATTAAGGAAATACAATGCTCAGCGATGACCTGACAAAAAAACTGAATGCGCAAATAAATTCCGAAAGCTATTCGGTGGTGCTTTATCTGCAAATGAGCGCCTGGTGTTCAAGCAAGGGCTATGACGGTTGTGCCGATTTCTTTCGCTTACAGGCCAACGAAGAAAAGCAGCACATGGAAAAGTTGTTTGACTACATGCTAGAAACCGGCGCCTTGCCTCTACTTGGGCAAATAGCCGCACCACCGACATCATGGGACACCGTGAAAGATCTTTTTCAGGATACCCTTGAGCACGAGGTCAAAATATCACGCGACATTAGCTCTCTGGTAGAAATCGCGCTCAATGAAAAGGACTTTTCCACCCATAACTTTCTGCAGTGGTACGTCGCAGAACAGCATGAAGAAGAGTTTAAACTCAAGTCAACACTTGACCGTATCGAGATGATCACCGCTGAAGGCCATGGCGTCTATACCATCGACCGTGAAGTCAGCAGACTTACACAGCAAGCCGCATCTAGCCCCAGTAAAGAACAGTATTAAAGCGCTTTACCCTCAAGCTATTCACTTGAAGCGGCGCCAATTCTTCTATCTCCAGCTAATAACCACTGTAAAGGTGGTTATTTTTGCTAAGCGCAATTTAATAGTGCACAATGCCGCCCCGATGTTTACAAGCAAAGTTGGAATCAGGCAGTAGTATGGCGAAAGAAGAACATATCGAAATGGACGGCGAGGTGATTGATACCTTGCCCAATACCACATTCCGCGTAAAGCTGGAGAACGGCCACGTTGTAACCGCCCATATCTCTGGCAAGATGCGCAAGAACTACATTCGAATTTTGACCGGTGATCAGGTCAAGGTTGAGTTGACGCCCTACGATTTGAGCAAAGGCCGAATCACCTACCGGGCGCGCTAGACCTACTACCTTTGAGCCACCACGTTAGATAGTGCGAAGCATAAAAAAACCGGGCCAATTGCCCGGTTTTTTTATGCTGGTGATTTATTTACCGGCCTTTACCTCTTTCCTCTAACGAGCCTTCTCTAATGGGCCTACAACTGCTCTCGTCCAGCCCATTACACTAAGCAGCAACAATCTCAATCGCAATATCACCGTCTTCAAGACTGACTTTAACCGTACCGCCACCGCTGGATAACTTGCCAAAAAGCACTTCTTCGGCCAGTGGTTTCTTCAGTTTTTCCTGAATCAATCGAGCCATGGGCCGTGCGCCCATATCTTCATCGTAACCATTCTCGGCGAGCCACTGGCGAGCACCTTCATCCACTTCAAGGGCCACCGACTTATCGTCAAGCTGCGCTTGTAGTTCAACCAGAAATTTGTCGACCACGGTGCCAATAATATCGCTGCCCAGTGACTGAAATTGAATAATGGCATCGAGACGATTTCGAAACTCCGGGGCAAACATCTTTTTGATGCTTTCCATACCATCACTACTATTGTCCTGGGTGGTAAAACCCATCGAGGCGCGGCTCATTTCGCGGGCACCGGCGTTGGTGGTCATTATCAAAATGACATTGCGGAAGTCCGTTTTGCGGCCATTATTGTCGGTGAGCGTACCATGATCCATTACCTGTAACAGCAGGTTGAAAACATCCGGATGGGCTTTTTCGATCTCATCGAGCAGCACCACACAGTGAGGATGCTGAGTTACCGCATCGGTGAGCAGGCCACCCTGATC
>CAYWXW010000046.1:0-23664 GCA_964462265.1 uncultured Porticoccaceae bacterium
GGGCAGAACAAGCCAGCAGGCGAGGCAAAGGGAAAAGTGGGCAGCATGGGTGCTTTGTTGCAACAGGCGATGAAAAATAAAAAATAGCGGGCACCGTTATGGCCTGAGTAAAAAGTTTAGGCCGTAACGGTTTATAGCCTGAGCGTAAATAATAATTTTAAAAACAGTGTAATCAGCGGCTAATTCACTATGCGTCTCTTCGACATTATCGCCATTCTTATTAGCCTGTCAGCGGTATTTAGCTGGCTTAATTATCGTGTGCTGAAATTGCCCACGGCCATCGGCTTAATGCTCAGCGCACTGTTAATGTCACTGGTGTTGCAGTTGCCCCTGTTTGGTGGACTTGAACATCAGGCAGAGGCGATGCTGGCGAGTATCGACTTTGACCAAACCCTGCTCCACGGCATGTTGAGTTTTCTGCTTTTTGCCGGCGCTCTGCACGTTAACCTTAATGACCTGGCTCAGCAGCGCTGGGTGATTGCTATCTTGTCGACCGTCGGTGTTGTTGGTGCCACCTTTTTAATTGGTGGCGGTGTTTATTATTTATTTACCTGGCTCTCTATCGACGTTCCCTTTATTTACTGTCTGCTATTTGGTTCATTAATTTCGCCAACCGATCCCATTGCCGTGTTGGGTATTCTCAAAAATGCCGGTGCCCCAAAAACACTGGAAACAAAAATCACCGGCGAATCACTTTTTAATGACGGTGTTGCCGTAGTGGTGTTTTTAGTACTGGCGGATATCGCCACTGGCGACGCTGAAGTCAGTGCCGCATCGGTCGCGACACTGTTTTCTAAGGAAGCCATTGGCGGACTGGTGTTTGGGTTGCTAGCCGGTAGCCTCGCATTTTTTATGCTGAAAAGGGTCGACAACTATCAAGTTGAAGTGCTGATAACGCTGGCGCTGGTGACTGGCGGTTACGCTGCTGCGGAACATCTGCACTTGTCGGCCCCCATCGCCATCGTCGTCGCCGGTTTATTAATTGGCAACCACGGGCGTCGTGCGGCGATGTCTGAGAAAACCCGCGAACACCTGGACACTTTCTGGGAGCTGGTTGACGAAATACTTAACGCCGTGCTGTTTGTGCTGATCGGCCTTGAGGTGTTGGTGATTTCACTGCGCGAAGATTATTTACTGGCCGGCGCACTGGCTATACCCTTAATACTTCTGGCGCGCTTAATCAGTGTCGGTCTGCCTATTGGCTTGATGCGCTCCTTTCGCAGCTTTACCCCCGGCGTAGTGAGTATTTTGACCTGGGCCGGTTTGCGTGGCGGCATCTCAGTGGCTCTGGCCCTGTCGCTACCCAACGGTGAAATGCGCGATTTACTACTGACCGTGACTTATGTGGTTGTGGTGTTTTCCATCGTGGTGCAAGGTTTAACTTTAGGGCCATTGGTGAAGCGGCTTACCGCTCCAAAATAAAGGAATATTGATAGAAATTATTCCTGTTGTAGTTCGGTTTGAAAAAGGTATTCATTTGATTTTAGTGGCAAATAATAACTTTTCCGATCACGTCAACCAAAGCGGCAATATAAGCGTTGTTGATAGGATCTGAATCCAGGGGTTTTATATGGGCGTTGTTTCTGTTTAGTTACCGGGAAGGTCTAGGCTGTCTCATTGTTGGCGTGCAGAATTGAACAGTGATGGTTAAGCCTCTATCATTCCCAGCCCAATGGATGCGCGGCTCGATAGAGCTGTCCCTGGAGTAAAGCCATTTTTCAGGCTTGATATATTTAGATGTTTTTTTAATGTACTGAGGAGTTAATGATGAATAAAATCGCGATCCTATGTTTTGCCCTGGTGTTAGGCGGTTGCATGTCAACAGATCCCTACACAGGCGAGCAAAAAACCAGTAACACCGCCAAGGGTGCTGGCATTGGCGCTGTTACGGGCGCTTTGGTGGGAATGGCAGTTTCCAGTAAATCTGATCGTGGTAAGGGTGCCTTAATTGGTGCTGCCGGTGGTGCAGCAATCGGTGGTGGTGTCGGTTTTAGAATGGACAAGCAAGAGGCCGCACTTCGCGCCAAGCTCGAAGGCACTGGTGTTCGTGTCATACGTGAAGGTGATAACATTCGTCTGATAATGCCTGGAGATTTAACGTTTGACGTTGACAGCTACGATGTCAGATCTCAGTTTTACGGCACACTCGAGTCCGTTGCGCTGATTTTGAAGGAGTTCACCAAGACCAATATTCGCATTGGTGGTCATACCGATTCGACGGGTAGCGATAGCTATAATCAAACCCTCTCCGAGCGTAGAGCTAGCAGTGTTGGTCAATTTTTGATTGCCCAGGGTGTAATGGCTGGACGTGTTTCGACCTCGGGTTATGGTAAGCGTTACCCCATTGCCAGTAATGATAGCGCTGCGGGTCGACAAGCCAACCGTCGTGTTGAACTTGAGCTGGTGTCGTTTTAGGGTTTTGCGATTCAATACGACTGACAAAGAAGTCCGCATACTTTGCGCGTCGTATTAAGGGTTGATACTGGCTACCAGGCAGAGGCACAGATCCTGGCAAAGTCTCTGCAAATACCGCTTATCTCGAGTGATGAGCGGCTTCCAGCAGATGTAGACTTTGAATTGGTATTGGGCAGCGGAGGACTTTCACTACGTGAACAGTCCGTTCAAAGAGACGCTGGCAAACCTAAAAAACTCAAAAATAAAGAAATTAATAAAGTAAAAGCAGATGTCCGCTGTGATTTTATTGCCGGTGAACTGCGCCATCGCCGTCTCTACGGTGGTGGTAAAAACCAGATGATTCTCAAAGCGACCGGCCTGAATAAACACAAACCTTCAATAATGGATTTAACGGCTGGCCTGGGTCGCGACAGTTATGTACTGGCGACAGCCGGGGCCCGGGTGACGATGTTTGAACGCCAGCCTATTGTTGCTGCACTGCTCGCCGATGGTTTGCGGCGTTTGCGTGGTGGCGGTGATGAACAGGAATTAGCCATTGCTCAACGCCTATATCTGTATCAGGGCGATAGTCTGGATTGTCTGGCCGCATTCGCCGAGCAAGAGGCTCCAGATGTGATATATCTCGATCCCATGTTTCCCGAGCGGGGCAAAACGGCGAAGGTCAAAAAGGCCATGGCTTTTTTTCATCATTTGGTGGGTAGTGACGATGATGCAGCGGCCCTTTTACCCTTGGCATTGGCAACGGCACGCTACCGGGTGGTGGTTAAGCGGCCACGTCATGCGCCGCCTCTGGCGGATATAAAACCGGGGCTGTGCTTTGAAGGTAAATCGACGCGCTTTGATGTTTACCCACTGAAAAAAATGCCTGCGTAATCCCCTTTTTATTCTTAGCTGTTTTATTCTGTTAAGCCTTACTCGATAGGGCTTCTGCTCGCGCCGGCGTCTTACTACGCAGCGCTAAAATACTCCCCGCAGCAATCAAGCCAAGGCCGATAAAGGCATGCAGTGTCCATTGATAATCTTCAAAGGCGGTGGAAATTATCAGCGCAACGATAGGGAATATCAGAAAGGTATAGCCGCCTTTATCCGGGCCGATAAGCTCGAGTAAACGCAGGTAAAAGCCAAAGCCTAGCGCCGTGCCAAAAACGGCCAGATAAATGAGTGCCGCAGAATATTGCAGTGTGTATTCATAATTAAAGGTTTTGCCGCTAAATAGAGCGACCAGAAACAGCAGGGCGCAGCCGTAGAGCATGCCCCAGGCATTGTATTGCACCACGGGCAGTTGTCGCTGAGTGCTCATCCAGGTGGCAGTAATGCTGCCCATAGAGGCTAAAAGGGTAGCCAGTAAGGCCAGAGATAAGCCGCGAACACTGTCGTCGGCCAAAGAAATATCATTCAGTTCCGCCGAAAAAACCAGAGCGATGCCAGCGACACCAACCAGTGCGCCGAGCATGGCGGGCAAGCTGGTTTTATTGCCGAGAACAATGCGCGCCGTAAAAATATTAAAAAACACGATGGTTGAAAAAACCACGGCCACCAGGCCACTGGTGAGCATGCCTGTTGCCTGATAAACCAGGTAGTAGTTGCCCGAAAATAAAAACAGGCCGAGCAGTAAAAAACTGAAATGATCTTTTAGGGGGAAGCGCAGGGAGAGGTTTTTATAGCGACACCAGGCAAACAGCACCAGTGCGGCAATGGCATTGCGATAAAAGGCGGACACGCTAGGGTCGACCACGCCGAGGTGGAGTTTAACTGCTATCCAGGTGGAGCCCCAAATTAATACCGTGGCACTAAATAATAAAAATACCTGCAAGGTTTTTCCTGCTATTAATTATTTTTGTGGTGAAAAGGGTAAAGGCTAACAGAGCAGGTTCTTGAGTATGCCCTGATAAATATTACTGAGCTTGTCGAGATCACTGGCGACAATTTGCTCATCCACTTTGTGAATCGTTGCGTTAAGCGTGCCGAGCTCAATCACCTGGGTGCCGAGCCTGGCAATAAAGCGGCCATCGGAGGTGCCGCCGCTGGTCGACAGTTCTGTGTCGATGCCGGTCTCCGTTTTAATGCTGTCAACGACGGCTGAAACCAGGTCGCCGGGTTCGGTAATAAAAGGCTCGCCACTTAAATTCCACTCAATGTCATAACGCAGTTGGTGTCGTTTGAGAATGGCTTCGACCCTTGCTTGCAATTGTGGCGCAGTCACTTCTGTTGAAAAGCGAAAATTAAAAACAACGCTCACATCTCCGGGAATTACATTGGTGGCACCGGTGCCGCCATTAATATTCGATACCTGAAAACTGGTGGCCGGAAAAAAATCATTGCCTTCGTCCCAATGTTGAGCCATCAATTCAGCTAGCGCAGGGGCGGCGCGGTGAATGGGGTTGTCAGCCATGTGAGGGTAGGCGATATGGCCCTGTGTGCCTTTAATAATGAGCCTGGCATTGAGGGAGCCACGGCGGCCATTTTTTACCATGTCGCCCAGTCGTTGATGACTCGATGGCTCACCGATAACACACCAGTCGGGAATAGTATTTTGTTCCCGCAGCCAGTCGACAACTTTCACGGTGCCGTTAATGGCCGGGCCTTCCTCATCACTGGTAATCAAAAAAGCAATGCGCCCTGCATGATTAGGCTGTTGCTCAATAAAGCGCTCGCAGGCGGTAACCATTGCCGCTAATGCACCTTTCATATCGGCGGCACCGCGACCGTATAAAATATCGTCGGCAATTAATGGCTCAAAGGGGGGATGTTGCCAGTCTTCGAGCTTGCCCGTTGGCACCACATCGGTGTGTCCGGCAAAACACAGCACCGGGCCGGACTCGCCCTTTACTGCCCAGAAATTATCGACATCGGCAAAGGGCAGGCGCTGGATAGTAAAGCCGAGAGCTTGCAGGCGAGCAATCATTACCTCCTGGCAACCACCGTCAAGCGGTGATACGGAGGGCCTGCTGATAAGCTCGCAGGCCAATTGCAAAGTGGCCGATACTGTTTCGCTGTTTTGCGTCATATTTCTGCTTTCGTTGTTTTACTTTACAAGCTTCGCGGTATTACTTGGCAAGCGTAACATTTAAGTGCTCTTTAATAAGCCGACCTGCATTGCGGGTCGGCTTAAGTATGTCAGTACGCGGATCAGTTGTGGGCGTGCAATGCTTCGTTAAGCTCAACGGCGGTTTGGTTAGTTAAGCACTCAATGGCACCGCTAACGGAGTTGCGACGGAATAACAAATCGGACTTACCCGCTAACTCTCGTGCTTTGGTTTCACCAGCGACTTGTTTGCTGTCGTCGAGCATCACCACTTTTGTGCCCGCTGTAATATAGAGCCCAGCTTCGACAATGCAGCGATCGCCGAGGGGAATACCAATACCGGCATTGGCGCCGAGCAGGCATTCTTTGCCGACAGAAATAATAATATTGCCGCCGCCAGACAGGGTGCCCATGGTTGAGCTGCTGCCACCAAGATCGGAACCGGCACCGACAAAAACACCGGCGGAGATACGGCCTTCGATCATATTCGGACCTTCCGCACCGGCGTTAAAGTTGACGAAGCCCTCGTGCATGATGGTCGTGCCTTCACCAATGTAGGCGCCGAGTCGTACGCGGCGGGCATCGGCAATTCGTACCCCGGCGGGGACGACATAATCCGTCATTTTAGGGAACTTATCGACGCTGTCGATACTGAGGTTTTGACCCTTAATGCGTGCCTGTACCTGTCGTGTGGGCAGCTCGGCAAGATCGATAGCGCCTTCATTGGTCCATGCGACATTAGGCAGGGAGCCGAAAATACCACTGAGGTTAATGCCGTGGGGCCTGACCAGACGGTGGGAAATTAACTGTAATTTCAAATAGGCTTCGGGCACCGAAGCGGGCTCGTCGTCACTGGCGAGAATGGTTGCCACGCAGGGGCGAGAGCTGTTGAGTAGTGAGCGTGCGGCATCTGCCTGGACACTTTGCTGCTGTTTGTCCAGGGCATCGGCAAGGCTTTGCAGTTTGCTATCATCGAGTGCAATGACGGCATTGCCTTCGCTGTAGCCCAGTGTGTCGCCGAGCGCTGCTGCAATAGCGGCGTCGGGGTTGAGTAGAGGAGCGGGGTAAAAAACCTCGAGCCATTCATTTTTTTGATTTTGCGTGCCGACACCGATGCCGATGCTATAAAGCGTGGTCATTTGTTATTCCTCGTGCTTGATATGATTGTCTGGTTTAGTTGTCTAATTTAGTTGTTGGTTTAGCTACTGACTGCAAAAATTGAATTGTAGGTGTCAGCCTTAAAACCGACATACACCGCGCCGTTGTATTCGAGCACGGGGCGTTTGATCAGTGTTGGCAGCTCGACAAGCAGTGCGTTAACACTGTCTTTATCGAGGTTTTCTCGCCTTGAGACGTCGATTTTTTTCCAGCTGGTACTGCGCTTATTGAGCACCACTTCCCAGCCCAGGGCGTCTATCCATTGGGCGACCTGTTCTTGCGTTAAGCCATCGCTCCGCACATCGTGAAAGGTGAAGGCAACATCGTGTTCCTCCAGCCAGCGGCGCGCCTTCCTGACGGTGTCGCAATTTTTAATGCCGAAAAGTACAGTCACAAGTTTTATCCCCCGTGTTCTTGAAAACAATGGTGTGCTGAAAAACGCTGGCTAGGATAGCAAAAGCGACACTCGAGCACATTCTGTTTATCTGCCTTAGATTCAATGAGGCCTTTTGCAAAATTAGGGAACCAACGAACAACGATACTCGGTGAAGCGGGGCAGGCTCTGCCAGATTTTTGTATGAAAGTAAGAAGGCAGTGGTCAACAGGCCATTGCCAACGCCGTTCGTGTCAGTCAATCCACGATCAGTCGCGAGCTGAAGCGCAGTGTGGGTGAGCGGGGCTACCGATATAAACAGGCTCAGAAAAAGTCTCAGGATCGTCGCCAACAGGCCGTAGAGCCACACAAAATGAGCCCCGTTAATATTGCTTTGATAGAGGCGAAGAGCAAACAAGAGTGGAGCCCAGAGCAAGTATCTGGCGGACTTGAGGTGGAATGCGGTATTACTACCAGCCTGGCAACCATTTATCTTCACGTCTGGGCTAACAAGCATAAAGGTGGCGATCTGTACACGCATCTTCGGCTCTATATTGCCGACCCTTACAGGTTCTTACAGCGAGTGGCAACGAAGGTTAAATGAAAACACTAACGGCCTACTACGCCAAAACTGGCCCAAGAAAACTGACTTTAAACAAGTGCTGGCGAGCGATGTCGATGCGGTTATAGAAAAGCTCAACAACCGACCAAGAAAGACATTAAACTAACAAACTCCAGCCAAGTTAATGGCTGAACACATGGCTACTTTAGTCGCCTAAATTGTTATGCACTTCGGGGTTGAATGCGCCGGTTGATCAGAGGTTCCTTAGCTTTTTAAAAAGCACTTTTTACTACGCCACCATCCGCTCTTAAAGCAGCCCCTGTTGTTGCTGAGGCTAATGGACTGGCGATATAAGCCACTAATGAGGCAACTTCATCTGGCCTTGCAAAGCGTTTTATCAACGATGTTGGTCTCACTTTTTTGAAGAACTCGCTCTCAAACTCATCGAAAGACTTACCTTCCTGGGCTGCAAGCTCTTCGACAAATTCACCTACTCCGCGCGACTTGGTTGGGCCTGGTAGCACGCTATTAACGGTAATTCCTGTACCAGCAACGGATTCTGCGAGCCCTCGAGAAATGGCAAGCTGGGCGGTTTTGGTCATACCATAGTGAATCATCTCGGCAGGAATCTGGACGCCACTTTCGCTGGAGATAAAAACAATGCGCCCCCAGTCACGATCTTTCATACCGGGCAGATACAGGCGACTAAGGCGCACTCCACTAAGAACGTTAACCTCAAAGAACCGGCGCCAATCATCGTCGGAAATATTTTCAAAAGATTCGGGCTCAAAAATACCAAGGCTGTTAATCAAAATCTCTACATTGGGATGCTCTCGGGCAAGCTTCTCGGCTGCATCTTGCCTGGAAAGGTCACCGGCAAACCCCGTTAATTCGCCTTCAACAATGGGTGTTAGTTTTGCAATCGCATTATTGACAGAGCTCTGAGAGCGTCCATTGATAATAACTCTAGCGCCTTCGGAGGCAAGAGCCTGAGCAATTGCATAACCGATACCGGCTGTACTGCCGGTAACAAGGCACAATCTATTTTTTAACTGTAAGTCCATGGGGAATTCTCTTTTGTTTGTTTCCGCTTGTTGAAGTTTTAATAGCCTGAGGCCAGGCTAATGGGTTCAGCATTTTCTTTGCACCTGTGTTTTGCTCTGTATTACTGCATTAGTTTTAGCTGTGGTACTAGGATACGGCGATCAACGTGATGTATAGAATTTACAAACAATGCGTTTAGCGCCGCACCCTATCCCCACTTCTAATCTAGAGCTAAGCAGTGCGCTGGAAAATATTTGCCCTGGTTTTACACTGCCTTCAAATTCTCAGTAGGTGGTGACCATCGATGAGCCTCAAATGCCTTATCAACTGGTGTTTCCGAAATATGATTGGTGTAATTGCTAATAGTTTTCTGTGCAGCACCTACAATAACGTCGAGTACATGGTGTTTGTCGTATCCCGCCGCAAAGAACGAATCTAAATCCTCTTGACTGACCCATCCGCGTTTATCGACCACTGTAGTAGCAAATGTTCTAAGTGCTTCCAACTGATCGTCGGGAATTCGCTGGTCATTGCGGATTGCATCCAGTACTTCAGATGGCACTTTCTGCATCTGCGCAACGGTGCTGTGCGCCGCGATGCAATAATGACACTCGTGATATCGACTGATAGCAAGCAATACCACTTGTTGCTCTGATGGCGTGAATGAGGTACTGCCGAAAATTGAATTTAGTTCAAGATAAGCTTTGGCTGCTGCCGGTGATTCTGACAGGACACCTATTAAATTGGGAACAAAACCAAATGCTATCTCGGCATTTTGTAATGAGTCTCGTGCTTTATCGGATGCGGTATTTTTGTTATGAACGGCAAATTGAGTCATGGTAATCTCCTGTGAGTAATTAAATTAGAAAGGTCGCTAGTCGTTTCCTTTCGTTTGGTTTCACAGCAAGCTGCATGCCATCTTATTTTTTAAAAAAACCATCTAATTACTGGTCTTTCAAGATTATCGCCAATCAAGTCACTGATTTTTGGGGAAAATGTTTCTGATATTTCGTTAATAAACGGTATTTAGTGATTAGAAGGTATGGCTTATTAGATTCAATGAGGCCATTGGCAAAACTAGGGAACCTATAAATTATTATCACTAAGCTATTAACATAAGCTAATTCTTATTATGGATAAACAAGGGATCAAATCAGCTTTGCCGATGCCGAATACACCCGTAAATACCGCACCCCCTGACCATAAAATGATGCGGTAGATGGAGCCGTTTATTTCCAGTGGAATGTTGGAAAAGACAGTCCAAACGCTTACTACAATAATGGAAATGGCCGCCAGTCCTACCCACTGTCCGTGAAGCCAGGTATTTAGTGTATGTAATTGTTTCTTATTTGAGTGATCCCACCATAGATTGTTCTCTGCATGAGATTAATCATAGTTTCCTAATTAGTACCATTCTTAGGAAGCACTGATTGGCTACCTGCATTGTCATTGGCTTGCGCTGCTAAAATGGTATTTCAATAAAAACTCAAATTACCCAGAGTGCTTACGGGTCAAGCTCTATCATAATTGCCCACCAGCAAACCCAGCCTTAATGACCTGTTTTTTAGCTGGCATTGGCTGCCTTGCTTACATTGATCGGGGTTTCCTAAAAATAAGCATACAAGTAGATCAAATTCCGCTACGCACAAATTACTCTACACAAGAATGTCGTTCGACAATTGTGTGTCAGAAAAAATCATCAGCGTCTGAAGAATCTAATCGGGATATGTTTTCGCGAAAATTCGAGGATTAATTAGCGATATTTTGTGATCTCCACAATTGAATAATGCCGTAAATTTAATAAGTCTTTGTTTTATAACAGAATTATTTTTGGCATGTATTGTGCTGTAACTGTGTTATTCGAATAACGGGTCACAGTCAGACGTCAGGACATAGCCACTGCGTTTTCACTGTCTCCCTTTTTTCGATAACTCGTCCGGCGTTACTTGTGGCGAGCAAACCCTAAGCGACTATCAATGGGAATTTCACAGGAGGTGGCGTATGCAAAGTACTTAAATCTGGTTTCTTTCAAGGGTGGTTAACGGCCATCAACACTAGGTATTTAAAGTAATTAAATGACCCATTTTTTAATCAAGTAATCAGGAGTTATACGATATGAAACTAATCACTATCTTTAAACGTTTTACCGCAATTCTCGCCATCGCTTTTTCGGTCAGCAGCTTTGGGGCTGACATTAAGATCAACGCGGACGCCAACGATCTGGCTATCCACGGCTACGATGCGGTTTCCTATTTTTCTAAATCCGGACCGGCCAAGGGTAGGTCGAAGTACAGCGCGTCCTATAAAGACGCTATTTATCACTTCTCCAGTGCGTCCAACCGCGACGCCTTTCGGGCGAATCCTGAAAAGTACGCCCCTCAGTATGGCGGCTATTGCGCGATGGGAGTTGCCCTGAACAAGAAGCTGGATGTTGATCCCCTGGCCTGGCGCCTGGTGGACGGCAAACTCTACCTGAATCTCAACAAGCAGGTACAAAAGAAGTGGCTTGAAGACGTCCCCGGCAACATCGCCACCGCTGAGCGCAACTGGTTCGGCATTCATAACCTGACTATTGCTCAGCTCGACGACGAGTAGCAGCACCTTTTTCTGGCCAATGGGGTTGGTTTAAGCGGGAGGTATTAACCCACCCCCTCCGTTCAAGCCCCTTTAGCCAGAGCCCTTTAAACATACCCCTTTAAATAAACTAATGGAGTAAATACCCATGAACAAGAAACTGATTGCAAGCGCCGCACTGGCGGCAGCCCTTTCTACCGTGGTGGTAGCCCCGGTAAATGCTGCTGGCAAAGAGAAATGCTACGGCATAGCCGGCATTGGCCAGAACGACTGCGGCAACCTGGCTGGCACCCATTCCTGCGCCGGCCAGTCCACGGTCGACAAGGATCCCGGCGAATGGAAGCTGGTGGCAAAAGGCACTTGCGAAGGCCTCGGTGGCATGCTGAAGGCTGAAGCCAAGGCACGCTATCAGGCCAACAAATAGGTGAAGGCCAGGATAAGCCTCACCTTTGGTGCCATTACCCGAGGCGCCTGGGCGTCCCGGGTAATGCACTGAGGTAACAAGCTGTAGAGCCACTGGAGAGCTACCATGTTAATGACCGAACACGCAGCACCAATCGAATTAGCACCAATCGAATTAGCACCAATCAAATCAGCACCGCCCAAAGTCGGGGTCGGCCTGCGGCACCCCCATTATGAGCAGGCGCTTACCAACGCCGCGGATATCGACTTCGTCGAGGTACACACGGAAAACTTCATCATGGACGGTGGTGCCAACCTGGCTCTGCTGGAGCGGGCGCGGGAACTCTACGACCTCAGTTTCCACTGTACCGCCCTGGGGCTGGGCTCCGCTGCCGGATTATCCGGGCAGGCACTGGCAAAGCTTGCCGAGCTGGTGGAGCGCTTCGATCCCTTATTGGTTTCCGACCACTTGTGCTTCTGCTGGGTGAACCTTGATGGCAGACGCATGCATGCCGGCGATCTGCTGCCGGTGCAGCGTACGCGGGAATCCCTCGCGGTGTTGGCGTCCAACGTCGATCGTGTACAGCAGGCCATCGGCCGCCCGCTGCTGGTTGAAAACGTCACCGCCTATATTAATGAGCCGGCACAGGACTACAGCGAAACTGAATTCCTGTGCCGCCTGGTAGAACGCACCGGCTGTGGCCTGCTGGTGGATATCAACAACCTGTTGGTCAACGCCCATAACCTGGACTGCCCCTCACCCGCTGACTATGCGATGGCCTGGCTCGATCAAATCCCGCCCGAGGCGGTGGGTGAAATCCACCTGGCCGGCTACACCCCGGTGCCTCGCGGCGAGATCGCGGTGGACGATCACGCGGCCCCGGTATCGGCACTCGGCTGGCAGGTCTACGAATACGCACTCGAACATCTCAGCGATGTGCCCACTTTGGTGGAGTGGGACACCGCGTTGCCGGAATGGAGCGAGCTACAGGCCGAGGCGCTGTATGCCCGGCGCATCGCTCAGGCCGCGGCAAGCGTTGGAGTGTAGATTATGGATAGCAGACTGAATGCCCCCACTTTGACACTGGCCCAACAGCAGTCGCGGTTGCTGACAAATATTCTCATTCAACCGGCGTCCGTCGGCCCCATCAAACGCGGAGAGGGCTTTGCGGTCTACCGCCGCAACCTGCTGGCGGTGGCCGAGGCTGCCCTCGGCGTGACTTATCCGACCGTTCGGCGACTGCTGGATCAAGTTGATTTTCAGGCGCTGGTGGCCGAGCTGTTGGCGCTCTACCCGCCCACCCAGGGGGACTGGGGCGAATGGGGAGAAGCGCTCCCCGCCTTAATTGATAGCTCGAAGCCGGGCAGAGATTTTTCGTTTGTCGCCCCGGTCGCCAAACTTGACTGGTTACGTCATCGTGCCAACCGAGCTGTTGACAACCGCTTCGATTCCGACTCGGCGCAGCTGCTTCAAGCCCACAGCGTGGATGACATCGGCATAGCGATGGCCCGGCACGTTGGCCTGACCTGCTCAATTTATCCACTGGTGGAAATACTCGACTGGCACGCTGACCCGGCCGCCGCGGAGCAAATTCAGATCTCAGATTCACCGCGCCCGGTGCTGGTGTACCGCCGCGAGTATCGCGTGGATCAGCGTTACATCACCCCGGTGAACTACAGCTTCATGGCCGGGCTGCATGCCGGTCGTTCGGTTGGCAGCCTGCTCGATGCGCTGGACGACCAGGATTTCGACTTCCCCAACTGGATCGAACAGGCTCTCGGTCATAACTTGATCAGTCATTTTTATCTCAACCCAAACTAAAACCAGGAGTATTACCGTGCAACTCACACTTCGCTCACTTTCAAGACACTACTATCAGTTTTCAGAACCTCTGGTGAACCTCTCGTTCCTCGCACAGGCTGCGGCGCGGCTGTACGTGGCCTGGGTGTTTTTTGCCTCGGGGCTGACCAAATTACGGGACTGGGAGACCACCCTGTTCCTGTTTGAGTACGAATACAGCGTGCCCCTGTTGCCCTTTGAAGCGGCGGCCTACCTGGCCACCTTTGGCGAGATCCTGCTGCCCGTTCTCCTGGTGCTTGGTCTGGGCAGCCGCCTTGCCGCCATCGGTTTGTTCATTATCAACATCGTCGCCATGATCAGTCTGGAGGAGATAGCACCGGCGGCACTTTATCTCCACTACATCTGGGGCATTCTGCTGCTGCAGGTCTGTATCTGGGGCGGTGGTTTATTGTCGATTGACCGCTGGACCCACCGTGCCCGCTAGAACATCTGGATCGATGGCAACTTATTCCGTTTGTGGATTGACCCTATCGAATATCACCAGGATTACCAGGGAGGCAGTCATGAATCTGGTTTGTCACTATAGACCACAGGGAATCACTCCGTGGCAATATGCACTCAGCATGCTATTGCTTACTTGCACATTATTTACCCCGGTTTTCGTTGCAGATGCTCGGGGAGAGGTCGCGGAGCCCGCAGGGGGGCGTGTCGCTACGGCAGTTGGCGGATTTTTTAGACCACTCACCAGCCCCAGTTAGTGTGATCGCCAGGTTAGTGGGGAGGAGAGTCATGTTACGTCTCTTTGTTGCATCGGATATGCACTTCGAATTTCTTCGCGACCAGGCCCTGCCGCCACTACCAGACGCAGGCGATTTCGACGTGCTGGTACTCGCGGGTGATATTGGCGAATTACCTGACGCGTTCATGGGTATTGACCGCCTGCTCGCCATGTTTCCCGCTACACCGCTGATCTATGTGGCAGGCAACCACGAATTTTTCGGCCGCCACTACTGGGATACCCTAAAGGTGCTACGCGAATCCTATCAAGGGCACGCCCAGGTAAACTTTCTGGAAACGGATGCGCTGGAGCTGCATGGTTATACCTTCCTCGGTTGCACTCTGTGGAGCGGGCTGAACGGGCTGGGACCGGAGGTTGAGGCTGAGATGATTGGAAATGGCAGCGCACTAATCCGCGACTTCTCGATGATCGGCTATGAAGACGGTGATGCCCCGACTGGTATCAGGCCATTCCACCCGCGGGATATGCAATCCCTGCACTGGCAGTCGGTGCGCTGGCTGGAGGCGCAGCTAAAGATATTGGATAGGAAAAAGACCATCGTGGTCACCCACTTTCCCCCAACCATGGAAGCTCGGCACGCGGGGATTGCTGTGGACACGCCCAGTGTGTATTTCCAGGCCGACTGTGAATCCCTTGTACATCGGTACCAGCCAGCGCTGTGGCTATACGGCCACAATCACTATTCACGGGAAGACCGCTACGGCGAAACACGACTTTTCAGTAACCAGTTAGGTTATCCGGGAGAGGGTACCGGGTTCTCAAAAGAAAAAATTATCCTGCTACCCTGAGTTCGTGTTGGATAGAGAAAAAACATTTCCTGTTGTCGGGATAAACCCGGCAACGAAGCGCGGGTTATCGTTAGCGAGCCTGCTATCAAAGGCTGAAGCCTCTGTGGTTCTTTACCCGTCATGGCCAACGAGTAAATCATACTGAATAAAGGCGATGACAAGCAGGTCACGAAGCAACCGGGCAGGCTCTAAATAATTCGCAAGGGGGAAGATTAGTACTGAGTTCTTCCGCTTAATCAGTTGTAAGTTAAGAGTGTGGGTGGTTTACAGCGCATATTTGGTTATCACCAATACCCTCTATAGGAATGCGCTTGGAAATTGAATCCAAGGCTTGAAAGATTAATTGAGCCGAAGACGTTTTTAAACGTAAGGTGAATAAAGATGGATGCTAGATCAATTGTCGACCTCTAAAGCTCTTAGGATGAGGGGTTTTACTGAGACAAGCCATAATGGATCTGCTGAACGATATCCTTAGCACGCTTCGTTTAATTAGTGTTCCAACATTACATTAGACCTTATTTCTAAGTGTGGTGTAGAATCGAGTACTTCTTTTTAAGATCCGGATTAACAAGCGGATTAGATATCGTCCATACCAAGTTTTTTAATTCTTGATGAAAGTGTTGTTGCTTTAATGCCAAGTAATTGTGCGGCACCATTCGCGCCCGATATTTTTCCCTTGCAGACGGCGAGGGCTTGTCTAATATTCTCCCGATCACGTTCTAAACGCTGGTTTTCGTTATAAGGTTGCTGAGTAGTGTTTGGATCAAGTCCTACACTGTCGACTGACTCATCGGCGGCTTTTAGTAATGGGCTATTAGCTGGTGCATCAGCTGGTATATCTGAGGGGAGGTTAAATACAAGTTGGCCATTTTGACAAACAATAATAGCCCGCTCGATCACGTTTTCAAGTTCCCGAATATTACCTGGCCATTGATAAGCTTGTAGCTGCTTGACATTTGCGCGGCTTAATTTCGGTTCGGGGCGGTTCAGTTTGCGGCTAATAAGCGTGATGAAATGCTGTGCAAGAAGCGGTATATCATCATTTCTATTTCGCAGTGGCACGGCTTCAATAGGAAAAACATTAAGTCTAAAATAAAGATCCTCACGAAAACGTTTATCCTCGACTTCGGCTTTTAAATCCCGATTGGTTGCCGCAATAATTCGTACATCGACTGTACGTGTTTGCGAATCACCAACCCGTTCAAGCTGGCCTTCCTGCAATACTCTTAAAAGCTTACTCTGTAAATCCAGGGGTATTTCCCCAACTTCGTCAAGAAAAATGGTGCCCCCGTCTGCTAGCTCAAAACGTCCGATACGCTCTTTGATAGCTCCCGTAAAGGAACCTTTCTCATGGCCGAAAAATTCGCTTTCAAATAATTCATGGGGGATAGCTGCACAGTTGACTTTGATCAGCGGTCGATCGTTACGGTCACTGCGCTCGTGAATGGCTCGGGCGATGAGCTCTTTGCCGGTGCCAGATTCGCCGTTAATCAGCACATTGGCATAGGTGGGGGCGACGAGTTCAACCTGTGAGAGCACTTGATTAATGGCGCAGCTATTACCGATGATCTCTTTGAAATTATGCTGATCGCTAAATTCTTCCTGTAAATATGCATTCTCTTCTTCGAGTCGATCCTTCAAACGTTCGAGTTCTAAATGAGCTGCTTGCAAAGCCTCTTCATTGCGTTTGCGCTCGCTAATGTCTTTAAAAACAACAACGGCACCACTAAGTTTACCCTCATCGTAAATGGGCGTACTGGTGTATTCGACAGGTATACAAGTGCCATCTGCCTTCCAGAATATTTCATCATCACCACGGTGTACGCGGCCATCTCTAAAAGCAGCATAGATAGGGCATTCTTCTTTAGGGTAGTGGCTGCCGTCGGCGTGACTGTGATGGTGTAATGCGTGAACGGCATGGCCGATAACTTCTTCTTCCTTCCAGCCGAGAATTTCCGCGGAGGCTCGATTGGCGAAGGTGCCTATGCCATGGCAATCAATACCGTAAATGCCATCGCCAGCTGCCTGAAGAATGAGCTCTAGCTCCTGTCGTACCAATGAATGGCTGTGGGATTGAGTACCACTTGGCTTGGTGGCAGAAGGTTTTTTCTTGCTCATTGATCTGTCAACTCCCTGTAGTCAGATGATTGGGTGGTTCGATATTTCGTCAATGATTCCTTATATATCGTGAATTATCCAGTCCTATTTTATCGTGTGTTTCTAACCTTATGATATTTAAGAAAATAAAAAATGGCATGTGTTCTGCAATACCTTAAGCCATAGCGCTCAAATAGAGCGGGCCTATAACAAAATCTTGGATATTAAGGAGAAGTTCATGTTTAAGAAAACAATCGTTTTAGTAAGTGCTACGTTACCTCTAATCGTCTCATCATTCGTTATGGCTGACACGGTTGTCGGTCACAGTGCCGATAAAACTGCCGGTAAGGCACTTGGTGGCATGTCTGCATTTTTAATAGGTGGCGCGGCTGGTGGCCCTGTGGGTGCAATCGTTGCGGGGCTTGCGGGTTCATGGGCTGGTGGGAAGATGCAGGAAGCCACTAATTTTACTGGCAATACTTACCAGATTAGAAAGACTAATGGTGATCACGTTGATTTGAGATCCCCGAACCATGAATTTGCGATCGGCAATGAGGTCATGATTCAAGGTATTCGACCATTGCCATTAGTTACGCTTTCAAGCAATAGCGAAAATTCGAGCTTCTAGTTTTTTCCATTTAAATTATTAAGAGGTAACTATGATTGACTTATATTTCTGGACAACCCCAAACGGCTATAAACCGCTGCTGTTACTTGAGGAAGCAGGCTTGGCGTATCGTCTGATCCCGGTGAATATTCACAGAGGAGAGCAATTCGATGACGCTTTTTCAAGGGTATCGCCCAATCAGCGTATCCCCGCCATTGTTGACAACGAACCACTATCTGGCCCGTGGGCCGCTTATCAAGTTGGAGAAACGCAGCCAATTTCAATCTTTGAATCGGGCGCAATTCTTCTGTATTTGGCTGAGAAAACAGGGCGATTTTATCCTGCTGATAATACCGGCCGCGCAGAAGTATTGCAGTGGCTATTTTGGCAAATGGGTGGCCTCGGCCCCATGCTGGGTCAAAACTATCATTTTGCTAGATCACCCAATGAAAAAATACCCTATGCCATTGATCGCTATGTGAATGAGACCAAACGTCTCTTCACGGTGCTTAATGAGCACCTAAAAGATAGGGAGTATATTGCTGGTGAATACTCTATCGCTGATATGGCTTGCTATCCATGGATTATCGAGTATCCACATTTGTCGGTTGATATTGATTGCTATCCCCATGTGAAGGCCTGGGAAGAATTAATTAAAAGCAGGCCTGCAACACAACGTGCTTATGCAACTGGTTCCGCTATTCATGTGGACGAGAGGGCAGCACTTAATGAATCGAACACTGACGTAATTATTACGCCGTTTCGCCAGAAACATCCCTCTACCAGGGTTAAGCAAATCGCTGCTGTTGTCTAATAGCTACCCTGTAAGTGTTACGTTAAACATCAAAAAACTGTTTCTGGAATTAATTTATGAAACTTTATGAATATGAAGCTTTTGTTAACCCCCGGCGTGTAAGAGTATTTGCAGCGGAATTGGGTATTGAACTTGAACGTGAGCAAGTTGATGTACCGGGTGGTGAGCATTTACAGCTTGAGCACCTGCTACGCAATCCCTACGGCGCAGTCCCCACGCTTGTGCTCGATGATGGCACCGCGATTAGCGAAAGTGCTGCAATTTGCCGCTATCTGGCTGACCAGAATACAGCCAATAAGCGCAGTAATTTGTTGGGAGACACCCGCACCGAAATGGCTTTGGTCGATATGTGGGATCGCCGCGTTGAGCACGGTTTACTGGCTGCGGTGGCCAGTTTTTTTCACCATGGAACGGAGGGTTTGGCAACGGATCAATACCGCAATGATGACTGGGGGCGGCACAATAGGGAGGCGATAACGACTGAAATGCAACGTTTAGATCAACAATTACAAAATAATAAATATCTAGCGGGGGAGACCTTTTCAATGGCGGATATAACAGCACTGTGTGCTGTCGATTTTGCCGCGATGCTCGGTATACCAATTTCTGAGGACCATGTGGCGTTACAGGGCTGGTATTTATTGGTAAATATTCGCGAAAGCGTCAGCGCATAATACGATTTAAAATTTTATCAGAAAGGTGAGCGATGGATCTTAATAGCGATTTAATGCAGCGTGCAATTATGTATTCAGCATCACTAAGCTGGGTTGAATCCCCATGCCAGGGTGTTTCGCGCCGTATGCTGGAGAGAAAAGGAGGGGAAATCGCACATCGAGCATCGACTATTGTGCGCTATCAACCAGGCGCGAGTTTTTTTGAGCATACGCATGATTTTGGTGAGGAGTTTATTGTACTAGAAGGCGTCTTTAGTGATGAGCTGGGGGATTATGGTACGGGTATGTATGTGCGTAATCCACCGGGCTCGCGCCATCGGCCATTCACCCGAGAAGGTTGCCAGATATTCGTCAAATTGCATCAGTTTTCCCCCGTTGATCAAAATGTAGTACGGATTGATACCCAATCAACGGCCTGGTTACCGATGGTGCTTGAAGGCCAGTGGGTCATGCCTTTGTATCGGCGCGATGAGCGTGACCCCGAGTATGTGTCTTTGCTGAAATGGTCGCCCGGTGTACGGGTCAAGCAACATGGTCATCCCGGTGGCGAGGAGCTATTGGTTCTTGAAGGTAGTTTTTCAGATGAGTATGGGCATTATCCCAAAGGCACCTGGCTACGTAACCCCGCAGGCAGTTCTCACCAGCCTTATAGTGCTGATGGCTGTGTTCTTTATATGAAAACAGGACACTTACCCTCCGCTATATAGACTCAGGATAGACTCAGGATAGACTCAGGAAATTTGAAAATTGAAAGGTGACAGAAGTTGTGACGGTTCGCCTTTTTTAAATGGCATAGGCTGCTAAACAAGCATCAGGCTTTTTTAGTGATGACCGCTTTCTTTCGATTCGGATAGCAGGTGGTGCAAATCTCACACACCGTGCCATCGCAACCTCGGGCCGAGCAGAACTCGCGACCGTAGTAAATGATTTGCAGGTGGAGAGCGTTCCAAGCGTCTTTTGGGAAGAGTCGTTTCAGGTCTTTTTCAGTTTGCACCACATTTTTACCGCTGGTGAGACCCCAGCGTTGTGCCAGCCGATGAATATGGGTGTCAACGGGAAAGGCGGGGTGGCCAAAGCCCTGAGACATGACCACGCTGGCTGTTTTGTGGCCGACACCGGGCAGGGTTTCTAGTGCTGCCATGTCCTCGGGCACCTCGCCGTCATAGTCAGCCACCAGAATGTGAGAGAGCTCGGCAATAGCCTTTGATTTACGAGGTGAAAGGCCGCAGGGGCGAATAATACCGAGAATGGTTTCGACCGGCACATGACACATATCGGCAGCATTATCGGCCAGCGCAAACAGGGCTGGTGTCACCGTGTTGACCCGAGCATCGGTGCATTGAGCGGAGAGCAGCACGGCGACGAGCAGGGTGTAGTTATTGCTGTGGTCGAGGGGGATGGGTTGACTCGGATACAGCTTGGCAAGGGTATCGAGAATATAGGCCACCCGTTCTTGCTTGAGCATTTATTTACAGGCTCTCTATAAAGTGTTTGATGCGCTGTGCCGCCGCTTCACATTGGGCCAGCGGTGCAACCAGCGCCATGCGAATGCGTTGTTCACCCGGGTTGCCCGTTGCGGTATCACGCGCCAGATAACGCCCCGGAACCACGGCGACATTTTGTGTGGCGAGTAGATCGCGGGTGAAAACATCATCGGCAATGGGCGTTTGCGGCCACAGGTAAAAGCCGGCATCGGGCTGGCTAAATGCCATCACCGGCTTTAGTATTTTGGTGACGGCACTGAATTTCTCGCGGTATTGCCTGCGGTTGTCGAGCACGTGTGTTTCGTCACCCCAGGCTGCGGCGCTGGCCCACTGGTGTTGCACAGGCATGGCGCAGCCGTGGTAGGTGCGATAGAGCAAAAACTGTTTAATGATGTCGCCGTCACCGGCGACAAAGCCGGAGCGCAGGCCGGGTAGGTTCGAACGTTTTGATAAGCTATGAAAAACCATGCAGCGCTTGAAATCATTCCTGCCCAGTTCCGCACAGGCCTGTAATAAGCCCGGTGGTGGCTGTTTTTCATCGGCGTAGATTTCTGAATAACACTCGTCGCTGGCGATGACAAAATCGTGGCGGTCAGCCAGCGCGATCAGTTCTTTTAAGGTGTCGAGCCCCAGTACCGAGCCGGTGGGGTTGCCCGGGGAGCAAAGATAAACCAGTTGGCAGCGTTGCCAGTCAGCATCACTAAGACTGGAGAAATCCGGTGCAAAGTCAGTGTCCTTTGTGCAGTTAAGGAAGACCGGCTCGGCACCGGCGAGCAGAGCGGCACCTTCATAAATTTGGTAAAAAGGATTGGGCATCACTACGGTGGGTTTTGTCTGTGCTTTAGTACTGGGGTCGATCACCGCCTGGGCAAAGGCGAACAGGGCCTCGCGGGTGCCGTTGACGGGCAAGATATGTTGTTCGGGCTTGGGCATTGCCGGCAGTTTAAAACGACGGGTCAACCACTGGGCAATGGCCTGTCGCAGCTCGGGGATGCCCTTCGTGCCGGGATAGGTGCTAAGACCGCTGTTCTGGGCGATGCCATCGATCTGTTGGATCAGTGTATCGATGACTAATTGCGGTGCGCCATGCTTGGGCTCGCCAACGGAGAGACTGATGGCTGTCATCGCCTCGGGCGCTACCGTGTCGGCGAGCAGGCCTTTTAGCTTTTCGAAGGGGTAGGGCTGTAGGGCTTGTAGGCTGGGGTTCATTGGGCTCTCGTTCCGGCTCGTCTGCGGTGGTGACTGTTGTTAAGTCACGGCGTGACGGTTTAATAAATGATTAATTGACGGCTCACTCAATCACGTTGTTCGAGTAATTCCATGGGGCTACCCGGGGCCTCGTCTTCGAGATTACGAGTGTCGAGTTCGCGACAAATGGTTTGTTCAATTTCGCGGCACAGCTCAAGGTCTTTAAGGGGTTGGTCGTTGTTGTCGGTGAGGTAAAAAACATCCTCTACACGTTCACCCAAAGTGGCAATTTTAGCGCTGTGTAAGTTGATGTTAAAGCGCACAAATATCTGCCCGAGCTGGGCCAGCAGGCCGGGGCGGTCAGGAGTGACGACCTCGAGATAAGTGGTGCGGCTATCGTAGTTGTGGTCGATATGGGCGGAGGTGCCAATGGTTAGTTGTTTGAGTTGGCGAGGTGTGCGGCGTTTGACCTCGATATTACTTTTGTCATTAGCCAGCAATGCCTCTGTTATTTTGCGCGTCACTTGGGCTACTTTTTCACTGCGGGTGGCAAAGGGTTGTCCCTGGTCGTCGAGCACATAAAAAATATCGTAGGTGTGATTTTCATTGCCGGTGTAGAGCCGGGCATCGTGAATATCCAGTCGCAGTTTGTCGAGGGTTGCGGCGGTAATAAGGAAGACATTGGCCAGGTTCTTGGTGTGAATAAATATGCGCGTCACACAGTTGTCTTCCATCCCCGTGTCCTCAATCAGCACCACCGGCAGGCTGGGGTCATTGGCAGAGAGTACGGCTTTAACGCCCCGGGTTATCACCGTGGCGCTTTCACGTAAGAACAGCTCGCTGTCCATATCACTCCACAGCGCGGTGCTTTGCTCCTGCGAAATGCCTTCCTTTTCGAGCAGGACCAGGGTTTCGTTGCGGGTGTTTTCAATCCATTTCTTTTTGTTAACCGGGTTTTCCAGGCCGCGCCGCAGAGCATCGCGAGTTTGAAAATAGAGCTGGCGCATTAATGAACCCTTCCAGTTATTCCACAGGGTTGGGTTGGTGGCATTAATATCGGCGATGGTCAATGTAAACAAATGGTCGAGGTGGATTTGATCACCGACCAGTAGGGCAAACTTATGGATCACATCGGGATCGGAGATATCTTCGCGCTGGGAAACACTCGACATTAATAGGTGGCTTTCGACCAGCCAGCTGACGAGTTGCGTTTCCTGCTCAGTAAAGCCATGTCGTCGGGCAAAGTCGATGGCATCGACCGCGCCCAGTTTCGAGTGATCGCCACCGCGACCCTTGGCGATATCGTGATAGAGACCGGCGATGAGCAGTAGCTCGGGCTTGGGCAGGTTTTTCAGTACATGGGAGGCGACGGGAAATTTTTCCTCTTCGGCGGCGTTGCCGAGGCGGCGGATATTGCGAATCAACTGAATGGTGTGGGCATCGACCGGGTAAATATGAAACAGGTCGTGCTGCATAAGGCCGATAATACGATCGAATTCGGGCAGGTATTTGCCGAGTATGCCGTAGCGGGTCATGCGCTGTAGCTGGGTGGTTAGCTTGCCCTTACAGCGGAACAAGCGCATAAACAGTTCGCGATTAGCTGGGTTGTTACGGAAGTCGTCATCAATTTGGTGGCGGTATTGGCGAATCTGGCGAATGGTGGTCGAGCGCAGCCCTTGAATGGATGAGTCCTCGCCTAGCAGAACAAAGATTTCGAGCAGGGCAGAGGGGTACTTAACGAAAACAGTGTCGTCAAGCACCTCAATATAATCGTCGCGTACCTGAAAGCGCGCATTGATGGCTCGCAGGGTGTGCTTTTTGTGGCTCTTATTAATCACCTCATCCATGTAGTGCAGGAG
>CAYWXW010000047.1:0-7046 GCA_964462265.1 uncultured Porticoccaceae bacterium
GCGGCCAGTTGTGCGGCATGCTGGCTGATGACGATGGCTTTATCGTAGTCAGAAAAGCCCATCACCTGCTGCTTAATCTGTGCATCATCCACCCCTGCCGCCTCAATTTTAATTACGGGGTAGTTATGGCACGTAGCGCCAAGTGCTTCGAGGCTGGCTAATAAAGGGTCTTGTTTCTGAGTGCTAATAGAAGGAGGTCGCTCGACAGATTTTTCTAGCGCTGGCGCAGCTGAACTCGCTCGCAGACCCAGAATATGTAGACCATCCAGCGCCGACATATTTAGTGCCCAGTAATCGCCGCGAGGATTTTATCCGCACCCCGCACCAGCAGGCGTTGGGCTAATTCGATACCGAGTTGCTCACCACTGTCAGCTGCGCCAGTGATTTCTTCCCGCAACATCACGCTGCCATCGAGTGAACCCACCAGAGCGCGCAGATAAAGCTGCTGCTCATCCATTAGCTCGGCATAACAGGCGATCGGCACCTGACAGCCACCTTCCAGCTCACAATTGACGGCCCTTTCAGCGGCAACGCGAGCCGCAGTGTCCGCGTGATGGAGCACACTTAACAGCGCTTGCGTTTGCTCATCGTCAGCTCGGCATTCAATACCCACGGCGCCCTGGCCACCCGCCGGAAGTGACTGGCTCACCGGGATACGCTGGCTAATTCTATCGGCCATTTCAAGGCGCAGTAAACCCGCTGTCGCGAGAATAATGCCATCGTATTCATCATTATCGAGTCGCGCTAAACGAGTGTTGACGTTACCGCGTAAATCGAGGAGCTCAAGCTGGGGGTAGGCTTCCATCAGCTGGCACTGGCGACGCATACTGCTGGTGCCAACGCGGGCACCGGCGGGTAGCTCATCAATACTCTGATAGCGATTGGAGACGAAGGCATCACGCGGATCTTCCCGCTCGCAGATCACCGGCAAAGCCAAGCCCGGGGGCAGGGCCATGGGCACATCTTTCATCGAATGCACGGCAATGTCGGCCCGCCCCTCTAACAATGCCACTTCAAGCTCTTTTACAAACAGCCCCTTGCCGCCAATTTTAGCGAGGGGGGTATCGAGAATTTTATCGCCCCGAGTCGTCATGCCGATAATGTCTACTTGCAGGCCAGAGTGAGCCTGCATCAAAGCATCGCGAACAAAGTGCGCCTGCCACAGTGCCAGTGGGCTTTTACGGGTGGCGATACGCAATGTTTGCATGGGCTTACTCATTGGGTCAGTGAAAAGCCACCCCATTCCGTCACAGCGTCAAAGTTCGAAGACAGCTGTAAGCAATACGGGCTAGCGGGAAATTACGCTCGCAGATAATAACAGATTCGCGACGCCAAATAGCCAATGGCCTGTAGAAGCACAGGCCATTGGGGGAGACCTGAAAACAGGCCGTCGGCAACGTTATTTTAGGGAAGAGAGTGTCTAGTAGAAGCTGGGAAGTCCAGGGAATAGCTTACGACTATCTAATCAGATTTTTTCGAGTAAACGGCGCACCGGTGTAATGTGGCGGCGACTCACCTGGGGTTTGATATCCAGATCTTTAAGACGCACAAAGCAGTGCCCCTCACTGTCGCGCTCCAGTCCTTCAATGTGCAAGACCGATACCAGGGCGTTGCGATGAATACGCACAAAGCGCCCCTCGAATTCGGCTTCCAGCTCTTTCAAGGTATCGTCGAGCAAGGCTTCACCATCGGTGTGATAAGCCGTCACGTATTTATGATCGGCCTGAAACAAGCGCACATCGCTAATCGGAATTAAGTCTATCTCGCCTCTATTTTTCGAGGCCAGGTGAGTGCGCCCACCCTCGCCAAGCCCTACTGTGTCCTGCAAACTATTGAGCTGGGCTTTATTAACGCGCCCGGTTCGATTCAAGGCTGCATCCAGATCCGCTTGCTTCACCGGCTTCAGCAAATAGCCAATGGCCTGAGACGAAAAAGCTTCGATGGCGTAATCTTCATAAGCGGTACAAAAAATCACGGCGGGGGGTGGGTCTAACTCGGCCAGATGCTGTGCTGCGGCAATGCCATCCATGCCGGGCATACGCACATCCATCAACACCACATCGGGGCTGGTCTCGCGCGCCTGCTGAATCGCCTGCTGACCGTTCTCGGCCATGGCAACAACATTAAAATCCGGCAGCGAAGCAACCATCCTCTGCAGGCGGTCGCGCGCTAAGGGCTCATCATCAACAATCAATACATTCATAAAAAATAACTCACTCCCCTAATGGGAAGTTAATATGCGTGATGTAATGATTGTCCATTCTTTCTGCGCGCACCACAGCAGTCGGCCCGAAATGTGCCACAAGTCGCTTTTGGACATTGTCAATGGCCATTTTACTGCCCTTGTTGTGCTGCATTCTCTGGCTGCGGGGGTTGCCAACCGTCAAAATTAGGCGATTATTCACACGCTTCACGCTGATTTTGATAAGCCCACCTTCCGGCAGTAATTGAATACCGTGGTAAACGGCGTTTTCCAAAACTGGCTGCAAAGTGAGGCTGGGGATTTGCACTTCGCCGTAGTCGCCGATTTCCCACTCTGTTTGCAGACGGTCACCCAGGCGCAGTTTTTCGAGAGCCAGGTAACTACGACACAACGCCAATTCTTCGCGCAGCGGTACCAGGGTATGGGCATCGTCGAGAACCCGGCGGAATAAGTCGGCAAGATCAACCACCACCTGCTCAGCCTTACCTGGGTCTGTGGCAATCAGGCTGGCGATAATATTCATACTATTAAATAAAAAGTGCGGGCGTATTCGGGCTTGCAACTCCTGAATGCGTGAGGCTTGCGCCAGGGCATGTAGTGTTCCGACCTGACGCTGCAAGTGCAAATAGCGCAACATCATTGCACTGAGTAGCAAAGCAGCTACAACAGCTTCGACCAGAGTAAAATGTTGAAACAGAGGGGCAAACGCGACAAACAAACTCAATTCGATAGCCAGTACGGCCATCACCAGAACTGCAACCATCACCGCGTAGCTGAGTACCATTTCATTGGCGTTAAAGGCCGTCCACACCATCCGCTCGACAAGCCAGACCAGTAATCCTGCGAGTGCAGAAACTAGCAACGCCAACAAACACATCTGAGCCAGATCTGGCCAGCCAATTAGCGACTGGCTACCGCTTAACCATGACATAGCAAGGAACAAACACTGACCAATGAGCAAAACACCCAGCCAGCTTCCGCTTTTCCAGAAGCCGACCCGAGGCAATTCAGGTCTGAGTGACGGGGTAGCCGGGCTATTATCTCTCGGCTTGTCTTTTCTTCGCTCCACTTTCAGCTTTCTCACCCAGTGCATTCAATGAATTCGCTATAATGCGTCATTTTTACACACTAGGCACCTTCGCCACAGGCAAGAAAGCCGCCAAAAGCCACTTGAGGTCACAATGAGCGACAAAAAATCATCCAACCAGTCCTGGGGCGGGCGCTTTAGCGAACCCACCGATGCCTTCGTTGCCCGCTTTACGGCCTCAGTCAGCTTTGACCAACGCCTCTATAAGCAAGATATTGAGGGCTCCCAGGCCCACGCGGCGATGCTGACCCGAGTCGGCATTCTCAGCGAACAGGAGCACCAGCAAATCAAGGCCGGGCTCGACGAAATCCTCAGTGATATCGAGACAGGTACTTTTCAATGGTCGGTAGAGCTTGAAGATGTACACATGAATATCGAGGCGGCACTGACTGCCAAAATTGGCATCACCGGTAAAAAGCTTCACACCGGTCGCTCGCGCAATGATCAGGTGGCGACCGATATTCGCCTCTGGCTGCGCAGCGAAATCACCACTATTCAGCGTGAGCTACACCGTTTACAAGAGGGCCTGCTGTTTATCGCTGAGCGTGAAGCCAGCACCATCATGCCCGGCTTTACCCACCTGCAAACGGCGCAGCCCGTGACTTTCGGCCACCACTTGCTGGCCTGGTACGAAATGTTGGTGCGCGATCAGGGCCGGCTGGCCGACTGTAAAAAAAGACTTAATCAATCACCGCTGGGCTCTGCGGCACTAGCCGGTACCACCTACCCTATCGATAGAGAGTACACCGCCAAATTGCTCGGTTTTGAAGGCCCCACGGCCAACAGCCTCGACTCCGTGAGTGACCGAGACTTTGCCATCGAATTCTGCGCCTTTGCCAGTATTTTGATGACCCACCTGTCCCGAGCCTCCGAAGAGCTCGTACTTTGGGCATCGGCGCAATTTGACTTTATCGACCTGCCCGACCGCTTTTGCACCGGCTCATCCATCATGCCGCAGAAGAAAAACCCGGACGTTCCCGAGTTAGTGCGCGGTAAAACCGGGCGCACCCACGGTCATCTCATTAGCCTGCTAACGCTGATGAAGTCCCAGCCTCTGGCCTACAACAAAGACAATCAGGAAGATAAAGAACCCCTGTTCGACAGTGTCGATACCGTGCGCGACTGTCTGCGCGCTTTTGCCGATATGGTGCCCGCCATCACCGTGAAAAAAGACAATATGTACGAGGCCGCCCGGCGCGGCTTCTCCACCGCCACCGACTTGGCTGACTACCTGGTGGGCAAAGATGTCGCCTTTCGCGATGCCCACGAAATTGTCGGTAGCGCGGTTGCCTATGGCATTGAGACTGGCAAAGATCTATCGGAAATGTCCATCGGCGAACTGCAAAAGTTCGGTGGCATGATTGGTGCTGATGTATTTGATGTCTTGACGCTTGAGGGCTCCGTTGCCGCGCGCAATCATATTGGTGGCACCGCCCCCGAACAAGTCATCCGTGCCGTCGCCCGAGCGCGCCAACAACTCGCGGGGCAGGTGACGAGTTTCTGAGCCAAATACGACCCCCGCTCGACGCGCTAACATTGAGGCCAGGTATAGTGAACCGCTATACTTGCACCTCTGCTGACTGGACGAATAAACACTAATGACTGCCACTGCCTTCCGCCGTATTTTTCTCTTTTTACCCCTGCTTTTATTGGCAGTATCTGCACTCAATGCCTGTGGTAACAAGGGGGCGCTGTATATTCCGCCGCCACCGATCGAGCAGCAAAGTGAAGCGACAAGCACCACACCAGAAAACAACAGCGAATGAGCCATTTTTCACGTCGTGACGGACAATTACATATCGACAATGTCGCCCTCGCCGGTTTGGCCGCCGAACATGGTACGCCTGCTTACGTTTATTCAAAATCCGCCATCAGCGAGCAGTTTTTAGCCTATCAACAGGCCATGGGCGAACAAGCCCACCTGATTTGTTATGCGGTAAAAGCCAATTGCAGCCTGGCGATTCTCAATATACTCGCCAAACTCGGCGCCGGTTTTGACATTGTTTCCGGCGGCGAGCTAGAGCGCGTACTCGTTGCAGGCGGAAAGCCCGAGAATATTGTTTTTTCAGGCGTCGGCAAAAGCCACGATGAAATAACACTGGCCCTGCAAACGGACATTCACTGCTTCAATGTCGAGTCGACAGCCGAACTGGAGCGCATTCAAGACATTGCCCAGAGCCTCGATATCATCGCGCCCATTTCCATTCGCGTGAATCCCGATGTCGACGCCGGTACCCACCCCTATATTTCCACCGGCCTTAAAGAAAACAAGTTTGGTATTGATATCGACTCTGTTATCGCGGTCTATCAACGGGCGGCCTCGCTTTCTCATCTGGCGATTAAAGGTGTTGACTGCCACATTGGCTCGCAACTCACCGAGATTGCACCTTTTATCGACGCTATGGATAGAGTCCTGCTACTCATTGATCGTCTCGCCGAGGCAGGCATTGCCATTGAGCATCTCGACCTCGGTGGCGGTCTCGGCGTGCGCTACCAGGATGAACAACCGCCTGCCATCGGCGACTATGTTCAGGCCATACGCCAACGACTCGGTGCGCACGATTTACGCCTAATACTGGAACCCGGCCGCTCTATCGTCGCCAATGCGGGAGTTCTGCTGACCAAAGTCGAATACCTGAAAGAAGCCGGCGACAAGAACTTTGCCATCGTCGACGCGGCCATGAATGACATGCTGCGCCCCGCCCTCTACGAAGCCTGGCTTGATATTGAAACGGTGAGTAATAACACCCAGGCCAGCACAGGCGTTTATGACATCGTCGGCCCGGTCTGTGAAACGGGCGACTTCCTCGGTAAGCAACGCTCGTTGGCCATTGCCGAGGGCGATCTGCTCTGCATCCACTCTGCCGGCGCCTACGGCATGGCCATGAGCTCGAATTACAACAGTCGCCCTCGAGCGGTGGAAATTATGGTCGATAACAGCGACGCTCACGTGATTAGAGTTAGAGAGACGAAGGCTGATTTAATGCGTGGCGAATCGCTACTGCCGGACCCCCTCTAAATGTATATTCGCTTCACCAAAATGCACGGCCTCGGCAATGACTTCGTGGTTATTGATGCCGTGACCCAGGCCGTGACAATGACGGACGAGCTCGCCCGTCGCCTCGCCGATCGCCACACAGGCATTGGCTGCGATCAAATCTTGCTGGTTGAACCACCCAGCCACCCCGATATCGATTTTAAATATCGCATTTTTAATGCCGACGGCAGCGAAGTCGCCCAATGCGGCAATGGCGCACGCTGCTTTGCTAAATTCGTGCGTGACAGGCGGCTCACCGGTAAGTCGAACCTTAGTGTCGAAACCCACGCCGGTATCCTGCAATTGAGTATTGACGACCAGCAAAGCTACACAGCCACTTTGGGCATCCCCAATTTCGAGCCGGCACAAATACCTTTTGAGGCCGAACAAGCCGCGCTGACGCACGCCATTGAGGTCGATGAAAAAAGCCTCGACATCGCCGCTCTATCTCTGGGCAACCCCCACGCCGTGCTGCAAGTGGGTGATATTCAACAGGCCCCCATCGACGAACTCGGCCCCTTGCTCGAAAGTCACTGCCGTTTTCCTGAGCGGGTCAATGTCGGCTTTATGGCCCTGGTCTCTCGACATGAAATCAATTTGCGCGTTTACGAACGCGGCGCTGGTGAGACTGAAGCTTGCGGCAGTGGCGCCTGTGCGGCGGCGGTAGCTGGCATCGCGCAAGATCTGCTAGACTCACCCGTCAAAGTCAACCTGCCGGG
>CAYWXW010000047.1:7146-12173 GCA_964462265.1 uncultured Porticoccaceae bacterium
GATTTTTTTGACCGCCACCCCGAATTGCTTGAATCACTGGAACTGCCCCACGAAAGTGGCAAGGCGGTATCACTCATTGAGCGTCAAATCAGTGTATTGCGTGATCGCAATATTGAAATGCGCTCGCGTTTGAACAACCTGCTCGAAACGGCGCGAGCCAACGACACCTTATTTGAAAAAACCAAGCGTCTGGTACTTACACTACTCGAAGCGGACAGTTTGTCGAAGGCTATCGACACCCTTTATGACAGTCTAAAAAATGATTTTCAGATTGAACACTACCAGCTGATTTTATTCAGCGCCGAAAACAGCCTGATAACCCGGGCCAGGATTGTTAGTCTCGACCAGGGTAACCAGACCATTGGCGGCCTACTGCGCAGCAATCGCGCCACCTGCGGCGTACTGCGCGACAAAGAGCTGTCTTTCTTATTTGAGGAACAGGCTGAGGCCATTAAATCGGTCGCAGTGGTGCCCTTAAACAATGGCAACACCTTTGGCGTTCTCGCCATTGGCAGTTCGGATCCGCAGTATTACAAAAGCAGCATGGGCACTCTTTTTCTCAGCTATATTGGGGAAGTGTTAAACAGGGTCTTACCGCCGATGATGGTTCAGATAACAACAATACAAGCCATCACAGCGCCGCAAAAAATCAGCTAATATCGATGGCAATGGTCCCCGACGACGCCCAACTCGCCAGTTTTGCTCAGCACATCGACACGGCGAGAAACCTCTCGCCACAGACCACAAAAAGCTATTTACGCGACCTGTCTCGCCTGCAGTCACTGCTAAATGACTCGTCCATAGCAACGCTCAGCGACATCGATACTCAGCACATTCGTAGCGCGCTGGCGACACTGCATAAAAGTGGCCTGTCGAATGCCAGCCTGCAACGCTGGTTATCGTCAGTGCGAGCTTTTTTTCGCTATGCCCTGCAAAAAAAATGGCTAAGTAATAACCCCGCCGACGGCCTACAGGCACCGGCAAAAGCCAAAAAACTGCCCAAACTGATGGATGCCGACCAGGCTATTCAGTTGGTGAGTATTGAAGGGAGTGACTGGCATTCGCTGCGCGACCGCGCCTTGCTTGAGCTACTCTACTCCTCGGGGCTACGACTGGCTGAGATCGCCAATATCGATATTAGCGACATTCACCTTGGTGAAGCCACTGTTAGGGTCACCGGCAAGGGCGCTAAAACAAGACTTGTGCCCGTGGGTAGCTGTGCACTGGCAGCCATCGAGCGCTGGTTAAAGGTGCGCAGTGAACGGGCGCTCGAGAATGAAAACGCACTATTTGTCAGCCAGCGGGGCAAGCGCATCAGCCACCGGGCCATTCAGCAACGTGTCAAACTTATTGCTCAGCGCCAAGGTATCAGCCAGCCAATTCACCCCCACATGCTGCGCCATTCTTTCGCCAGTCATATGCTGGAATCCAGCGGAGATTTGCGCGGCGTTCAGGAGTTACTTGGCCACGCTAACTTGTCGACCACCCAGGTTTATACTCACCTGGATTTCCAGCATCTGGCGAAGACCTACGACAGCGCCCACCCCCGCGCCCATTCTCGAGGCAAAAAAAAGCCCGAATCATAAACAAGCCGGGCTTTTATTTTGTAGTGCTAGCAGTAAAAAATGTAAGGCTAGTCGTGAGAACGACTAAACGGCATCGGAGCCTGTTTCACCCGTACGAATGCGCACAATCTCTTCCAGCGAGGAAATAAAGATTTTGCCATCGCCAATTTTCCCGGTATTGGCTGACTTTAAAATCGCATCAACGACATTGTCGACCATATCGTCATCAACGGCGATTTCTAGCTTAACCTTGGGCAGAAAATCGACCACGTACTCGGCACCGCGATACAGCTCGGTATGGCCTTTCTGGCGCCCGAAACCCTTCACCTCGGTTACCGTTATGCCCTGCACGCCAACGTCGGCCAGAGCCTGACGAACATCATCCATTTTAAATGGCTTAATAACAGCGGTAATTAGCTTCATAAATACTCTCAGTTAGTCATCTCTTATTGCGTTAACGATACACCTTTACCAGACAACAAAAAAGGGAGCCAGGCTCCCTTTTTTGTTGTGCAACACGCTGACCAGTGCTGTTTTATTTTGTACCCGATACAAACTCTGGATAGGCTTCGACACCACATTCAGAAATATCAACGCCTTCGTATTCCTCTTCTTCACTAACGCGAATACCAATCACTGCCTTCAAAATAACCCAGACAATCAAGCTAGCGCCAAATACCCAGGCAAAGATAACGCCGATGCCCATCAACTGTGCAGTAAGGCTCGCATCAGGATTGGAGAAACAAACTGCCAACAAGCCCCAGATACCCACAACACCGTGAACCGAGATAGCACCAACGGGATCATCAATTTTCAGTTTGTCGAAGGTGACAACCGAAAAGACCACGAGTGTGCCGCCAATAACACCAATCAGGGTCGACAACATGGGGCCAGGGGTCAACGGTTCAGCTGTAATCGCCACCAGGCCAGCCAATGCGCCGTTAATAGCCATGGTTAAATCCGCTTTACCGAACATAAAGCGAGCCGTAATCAAGGCTGCAATCAAACCACCGCAAGCTGCTGCGTTAGTATTAACGAAGATATCGGCAACCGCATTGGCCTCACCAATATCTGACACTTTCAACTCAGAGCCGCCGTTAAAACCAAACCAGCCAACCCAGAGGATGAACATGCCCAGGGCTGCCATTGGCATATTGGCACCGGGGATAGGGTTAACTGAACCGTCAGCTCGGTACTTGCCTTTACGTGCACCCAGCAAAATCACTGCCGCAAGCGCCGCAGCAGCGCCGGTCATGTGCACGACACCGGAACCGGCAAAATCGAGGAAGCCCGCTGAGTCAAGAAAGCCGCCGCCCCACTTCCACATGCCCTGCAAGGGGTAAATAACGCCCGTCATCACCACCGCAAAAGCCAGGAATGCCCAGAGTTTCATACGCTCAGCAACAGCACCGGAGACAATCGACATCGCCGTTGCCACGAACACTACCTGAAAGAAAAAATCAGACGCACCTGAATAGTAGGTGTAGTCACTAGCATCTGCCGCGGCACCGGCCAGTACTTCTTCGGCAGTGGCATTGGCGATACTGTTACCAAACCAGCTATCGGGCAATATGCCGCCATCTGATCCGCCGTACATGATGGTGTAACCCATCAATAGATACATCACACAGGACACGGCGTAGAGCGCCACGTTCTTGGTCAAAATCTCAGTGGTGTTTTTTGATCTCACTAGGCCAGATTCGAGCATGGTAAAGCCCGCAGCCATCCACATCACCAACGCGCCACACACCAAAAAATAAAAGGTGTCGAGCGCGTACTTAATCTCAATAATATCGGTTTCCATTCTGTCTTCCCCTCAAAAGTCTCTTAGGCTAAATAGTTGCTTAAACCGCGTCGTCACCCGTTTCGCCAGTGCGAATACGGATGATTTCATTAAGCTCTGATATAAAAATTTTGCCGTCGCCAATTTTGCCGGTTTGTGCGGCATTGACGATCGCCTCAACCGTGCCATCTACCATTGCATCGGTGACAGCCACTTCAGCTTTTACCTTGGGTAGAAAATCAACCACATATTCCGCGCCACGATAAAGCTCAGTGTGACCCTTCTGCCGACCAAAACCCTTAACCTCAGTAACCGTTAAACCTTGCACGCCAATGTCGGCCAGTGCTTCACGAACATCATCCAGCTTGAACGGCTTAATGACTGCGGTGATCATTTTCATTGTCATTCTCCTGCTTGGCCCGAACCCAACTAGCATCCGCGCGCATTTAAATTTTCAGTCGACTAGGGGGCTCATAATTACCCTGTTCCTCAGGGCTTGCCAGTCCATAGAAAAAAATCTACTCAGCTCCTGTCCACTAACACTTACAGTGTTCAATGCAGCCAACAAAGCCCACAAAAGAACACCACACAAGATGTAATGCATAGCTTGTGCCAAGTTCACATTTCAAATATTAAGTAATCGCAAAATAGATGGTCTTGCCATTACAAAAAAGTAGAACACGGGGCATAAGCCCTGCAGGAAAAGGCTTTAACGACCGTAAACACGGGCTTCAAATCAGGAATAAAAAAGCCTCAGTAGCAAACAACAAGACTTGCGCACCAAGACAATGCGCCGACAGGCTGCGATGCACTGCATTGCCGCACCAATAGCGCGCAGAAAACCCAGACCCCTACTTTCCTGTTGGCACACCTTTCATTGCTAAAGGCTATCTGCTACAACAGTGGCTTTTCTGGGATCAAGAACGATCTATGTCACTGGCTGTTATCTATACACGGGCGAAATCGGGCATTAACGCACCGCTGGTCACCGTGGAAGTTCACCTTTCTAATGGACTCCCGAGCCTGAGTATCGTTGGTTTACCGGAAACAGCCGTTAAAGAAAGTAAAGATCGCGTGCGCAGCGCCCTGCTCAATAGTCATTTCGACTTCCCTGCACGACGTATCACTATCAATCTTGCTCCGGCCGATCTACCCAAGGAGGGCGGCCGCTTTGATCTACCCATCGCGCTGGGCATACTCGCCGCATCGGGACAGCTGCCAACAGACGTTCTGAAGGATTATGAATTTATCGGCGAACTGGCACTGTCTGGCGAATTGCGCCCCGTCGATGGTGTTTTGCCCAGTGCTCTCGCCAGCGGTAACAGCCAGCGCAGCATAATACTGCCTCACAACAACAGTGCAGAAGCCACCCTGGCGAGCAACACCTCTGTATTTGCGGCCAAGCATCTGCTGGAAGTTTGCGCTCATCTAAAGCGCAGTGAAGCCCTGCCCCAGCAAAAGCGAAACCACGATAGCGACACCACGTCTAGTGCAGATATCAATGAGGTAATCGGCCAGCACCAGGCCAAGCGTGCATTGGAAATAGCCGCCGCTGGCGCCCACAACCTTCTCTTCAGCGGCCCCCCGGGGACGGGGAAAACCATGCTCGCCAGTCGCCTGCCCGGCATATTGCCTGCGCTGGATGAAAAGGCCGCACTGGAAGTTGCCGCCGTTTACTC
>CAYWXW010000047.1:12183-13872 GCA_964462265.1 uncultured Porticoccaceae bacterium
TGGCGGCAGTAACCCTCGTCCCGGCGAAGTTTCAATGGCCCACCACGGGGTGCTCTTTCTTGATGAATTACCGGAGTTTTCACGCAAGGTACTGGAGGTATTAAGAGAACCGCTGGAATCGGGTTCGATACTCATAGCCCGCGCCCAGGCTAGCGTCGAATACCCGGCCAAATTTATGCTGATTGCAGCGATGAACCCCTGCCCTTGTGGCTATCTCGGCGAAGCCCGCTGTCGCTGCACACCGGATCAAGTCAATCGCTACCGCGACAAAATATCGGGACCGCTACTGGATAGAATAGATCTGCAGGTGCACGTACCCCGCGTGCCCCACCGGGAGCTGACCGCAAGTCATCCAGCGGGCGAAAGCAGCGCAAGCATTCGCCAGCGCGTAATCGCGGCACGTGAAAAACAACAACGCCGGCAGGCTTGCCCAAACGCGCAACTCTCACGCAAACAAATCGATCAATTCTGCCCCCTCGACGAGGAGCAACTTGAGATGATGAATACCGCCATCGAACGCATGGGGCTATCGGCCCGAGGCTTTCACCGGGTTTTAAAAGTCGCACGCACCATAGCGGATATTGAAGGGCATGAAAAAATCCAAAACCAGCACCTCAGCGAAGCCCTGGCTTACCGGCTGTAAATCAGCAAGCTGGCTCGCAGCCATAAATTAATGGTCGAGGCGAAAGCCCACTTTAATCGTCGCCTGCCAGTGCTTCACTTTGCCATCTTCAATATGCCCGCGAGTTTCAACCATTTCAAACCAATGTAAATGCTTGATTGTTTTCGTCGCTTCGCCAATGGCTGCACTAATCGCATCATCAGTGCCTACGGTAGAACTACCTGTTACTTCGATATGTTTATAGATATGTCCGGGCATCATGAAATCCTCTTATCTAAATAATTTCAGAGTCACCCTGAGAAAAAAGCCATGCCTTCATTTAATGGAAAGAGTTCCATGGTGAGAACTCGACTTATTCAGCCAGCGCCTCTATCACCAGCTTAGACAAAGGCCCTTTACCGCGCCAATAATTTTATATGTTTAGCCCTTTAACGCCCGGCTTATTAAAAGTACTTAGTAGAAAATTCCGTGGCGGGCATGGGTTTAGAATAGAGAAACCCCTGGAATACCTGACAGCCAATATTGTGTAAAAAATCAGCCTGTTCCTTATTTTCTACACCCTCAGCCACAGGATCGAGAGCGAAGTGGCGAGCAATATCCATAATAGTTTTCACAATGGCCGCATCGTCTCTGTCGTTGTTAATATTGCGCACATAGGTTTTATCAATTTTTATCTCATCCAGAGGTAAGCGCTTTAAATAATAAAGCGAGGAATAACCCGTACCAAAATCGTCAATCGAAACTCTCACACCCAGCTGCTTTAATTGATTGAGCTTTTCAACAGTTTCGTCGATATCTTCTATTAACATGCCCTCGGTAATTTCCAACATCACACTACCTGGTAACACGGCGCTACGTTGAATAATATCCCGAATATTAAAGACAAAATCCTTGCGCCTAAATTGTACCGGGCTGATATTCACTGACATTTTAAAGCCATCCATCAAGCAAGCCTGATCCTGCCAGGCCTTTAATTGCAGACAGGCCGCTTCTACCACCCAGCGGCCAATATCGACAATTAATCCTGTCTCCTCAGCAATGCCGATAAACTCAATCGGTGACACCAG
>CAYWXW010000047.1:13972-23643 GCA_964462265.1 uncultured Porticoccaceae bacterium
TATAGTCAGCCGCCAAAGTAGCGCGCAATTTATCGGCAATAACACGCGCTTTATGAGCCACCATGTGCATGCCTCCCGCAATGACCGGCACCACGACGACAAACTCATCGCCGCCGATGCGGGCGACGGTGTCATCGGTACGAAAAACATCCATCAGGCGCTTGGCCACTTCGATCAGTAAAATGTCACCACTGGCATGCCCCAAACTGTCGTTCAGTAATTTGAAGCGATCGAGGTCAAGATAAAACACCACGCCGCTGGTTTTACTTCTTTTCGCTGCAGCGCAATATTGATGCAAGCGATCTAGCAACAAGCGTCGGTTAGCTAATTTTGTGAGCGGATCATAGTAAGCCAGGCGACTAATCTCTTCCTGAGAATTTTTATACTCAGTAATATCGGAAACCGCCGCCCGCACCATGATGGGCTGGTCATTGCTATCGCACTCAACCTGGCCCTGTGTTCTCAACCAATGCAGTTCACCATCAGGCCTCTGGAAACGACTTTCGAGTTCGAAGGGGCGGCCGGCATTTACATCATCAATAACGACCTCGACCAGTGCCAGGTCTTCCTCATGAACAAGCTCCCGCAATGCCTTAAACGACTTTGGCACTTGATCGTCCGACATACCGAGGAGCTGACTCGCCCCTTCTGACCAGGTCATCTTGTCGGACTGCATATCAGCTTCCCAAATGACAATGCCGCCCGCCTTAGTAGCAAGACGAGTCATTTGTTCTTTGTGTGCCAATTCATCTAATAGAACCTGACGCTCTATCTCCATTCTTTTGCGGTCGGTAATATCCCGGATATTGGCAAAGGTAAGCTGCCTGCCGTAATAATCAAATCCACTAAATCCTGCCTCTACTTCACGAGGCTCACCATTGGGCAACTTAAGCTGCCACTCAATGGTTCCGAAGCGTCCTTTGTCGAGCGCGGCGAATAATTGATTCAATTTTTCACCAACAGCAACACCATCACTTTGTACCGGCATAGACAGCTCGCTAATCGGTAAACTAACCAGCTCTGCTTTGTCGCGCTGTGTCAAACGGGAAAACTGTTCATTGCAATCGTCAATATGCGCGCCATCAAGAATCACTGCCGCCTCTGGTAGGGATTCAATCAGCTGATGCAAGGATTCTTCCGACTCACTTGCAACCACAATTTTGGGTACCAGCCCGCCAATTTCCTGACAGCTCATTAAATAATGACAGGGTTGGTCAGTCTGGCCCGGAAGCATTGTCAGGGTTTCCACAAGCTCAAGGTGCTGGCCACTCCATGCATCACGTAAGGTCTTACCGGTATAGCTATTCGATAGCCCATCGGCCCCAGAGCCATTTTCACGGTGATTTTCTAAAAAATCGAGAAAACCGGCATCTTCTTGCTCCGTGTAGAGATCATCGAGAATTGAACCGATCAGCATCTCAGGGGGAAAGCCAAATAAGCTTAAAAAAGACTGGTTTACTTTAATTATTTTTCTGCTCACATCGGCAATAACAGACGGCAGACCGGCATCAAACACCAGTGCGGCGACCTCTATATTGCTATCAGTTGTTTTTTGCATTTTAGTCCCTGCAATCTCTGATCATTGCTATGACTGCTTTTTTACGAGCCCCTTTTTATCAAGGAGACTTAAATTAGGAAGACTCTGGCCCAAGAAACCGTAGTCTGTTCGCTTCTTTTTTACGTTCACTTTTACGCAATAAAATTAATGTCGCACCAAGCCCACCACTATGTCGAGGCGCACTGTGAAATGCCAACACATCATTCAACTGTGGCAACCAGTAGTTAACACAGCTTTTTAAGAGTGCAGGGTTCTCCCTGTACTCTCCTTTGCCATGGGTAATAGAGGCGCAACGAATATCGTGGGCAACGCAATCGCAAATAAAAGCCAGCACCTCTTTACGCGATTGCACCACCGTCAGCCGGTGTAAATCGAGACTCGATTCAACCGTGTAGTGCCCCTGCTTCAAGCGCCGAAAAACGCCGTGCTGCACGCCGTCGCGTTTAAACGACAAGGTATCGAGAGGCTTGACTCGGGGTACATGCTCCTCGCCAGCAAGGAAGTTGTCCTCATTATCAGTGACTTTGACCGCCGCCATACGACGCGTCACCAAAGACGGGCTATTTCTGTCTACCGGTATTTTTAAACGCTGGCCCGACTGACTTAAGGGCTCGACATCACCAACGAACTCGCGAAACAATTTTTTTTCTTCTTCGTTCACTGTCTTTTACTCTCAATACCTCTACCCATTTATACGTAGAGCACAAGGTAGCGATTCTAACAGCCCACAACACAAAAGCTGAGTACTCTCTAACACTAATGCAACACGATCTGTAATGACGGGAGGCCAACCGTAACAACGCAACACCGAAGGTTATAGATACGGCGAAAACAACCAGCAGATTGCATCTCGGCTGCGAGTCAGCAGCGAGCGGCTATCGAGTTCTTCCAGGCTCACCTTTGACGAGCGGGCAAGCCCCTGGTCAAACTCAGCCTCCAACTCCCTAGTCATAGCCGTATCATAAATTTCAACACTCAACTCATAGTTGAGGCGCAGGCTGCGTGGGTCAAGATTGGCCGAGCCGATCAACAGATACTCGCCATCCACCATAAAAAGTTTTGAGTGATTAAAGGGCGGCGGCTGATAGGCCACACAAATATTGTAGTAAAGCAACTCCCAAAGCATATTGCGCATCGCCCAGTGCACATAAATCAGGTTATTTTTTTCGGGCAGCACTAAAGTCACGGCCACACCGCGCAGGGCCGCTGTTTGCAGGGCGGCGAGCATTTCCCGTGAGGGTAAAAAATAGGGCGTCATGATGCGAATCGACTTTTTTGCCTGTGCTATGGCCGCCAACAGGACAGAACTGAGTTTATCGAGGTTAAGGTCCGGCCCATCGACTATCACTCGACAAAGACTATCACCGCACTCTGTCTGCTCCCCGCCAGGTGATTCCAGTTTTTCCCCAGTAGCTAGCAGCCAGGTTTGCGCAAAACCCATGGCGAGCTGTGCCACGACGGGACCCTCGAGCTGAAAATGGGTGTCGGCTGTTGGATGTCGAGTAGCAACCCTTTCCACAAAATGACGATCACCAATGTTCATGCCGCCGGTAAAGCCAATGTTCTCATCAACCACCAGTAATTTGCGGTGGTTGCGCAAATTCAAACCTGGCATCTGAACCATAAAACGTGGCGGGTTAAAGCGTTCGACACGCACCCCTCGGCGACGCAGACGGCGACTGATGCGGGGCCAGGAATAGAGTTCCCCCATAGCATCGACAATGACTCTAACGGCAACACCGCGATTGGCTGCAGCGCATAAGGCCTCTATAAATGCTTGCCCAGTGCTGTTATTTTCAAAGATATAGGTACTTAAATTGACACTGTTGGTGGCCTTATCAATAGCATCGAGCATCGCCGGAAAGGCCACTTCACCATTGCGCAACACCGCCACGCGGTTACCTTCAAGCAAGGGCAAGCCGGTCAGCGCGTAGGTGGCGCGAATAAGGGGCGCAAACTCGCTCTGCACTTTACTGGCGCAAGGAATCTCTGACAGAGGCTCTTCGCCGCGCTCAAAATCGACAAAGCGTCGCTGATGATGACCATCCTTCCACTGTCGTGCGCGGTGATGAACGCGGTTAATGCCAAAGAAAAAATACAGTGCCGGGCCAACGATGGGGAATAACAGGCAGACACTGATCCAACCCATCGCAGCGCGGGGGTCGCGCTTGTAGAGCAGGGCGTGCCACATCGCGACAGGCGCAGCGATAAGCGCGAGGGCAATAAGGCTGTTGACCAAAAGATCGAGCCCGTTGAATTCACTTAAGACTGTTATCAAACTGAATATCTCTGTTTTATAGCAGGTTCTGATTCAGGATATGGCGAGGGTATGCCAAGAGTATGGCGTTGAAAATCGACAATAACAATTGCGCTGACGACCTTGTATTCGGCGAGGGCTTAGGGCTATATCTTGCCTATAAAAAAGGAGTCCGCTATGAATTCATTAATTGCATTAGGCAAGCCCGTTGGCGAGCTATTAAAACAAGGGGAGCAAAGCCTGGCGGTTTGTGAGTCATCCATCGCCGGCTTACTGTCGGCGGCGCTGGTCTCAGTACCTGGAGCATCGGCCTATTTCCTGGGCAGCACGGTGGTTTACACCCTCGAATCGCGCCGCCAATTCCTCAATATGAGTGATAGCGACATGAAGGGCATTCGCAGCGCCACCGAAGAATACGCCCTGCTCTGTGCCCACAGCATTCACAAAACCCTGGGCGGCACCTGGGCGCTGGCCGAAACGGGCGCCACCGGCCCCGCCTCCAATCCCTATAAAGACCCACCGGGCACGGCATGGTTTGCCGTCACCGGGCCCGTCGAAAGAACCCTGCAAATGACTACCGGCCACAATCGGCGCGAAGATAATATGTGGCAGTTTGCCGAAGCGGCTTTGGACTTATTGGAAGAGTGTATTCGCGAGGCCGCAGTGCTCGATAAAAATTAAAGCCTGAATTCAGATAATAACTACAATAAATGACTGCGCTTTTTTTCCATTATTGTTTTAAATAAGTCGCTATCGACCAAAGTTTGTAGCCAAAGCTGGACAGCGGGTAGAGCTTGATCCGCAAACCAGTCGGCATCGGTATTGGCGAACTGACGAACAAAAGGAAATATAGCAATATCAACGAAACTGACTTGCTGTCCAAGCAGATAGACATTGTCACCGGGGTAGCCATTGCCATTGAGTTGTGCATTTAATTGACGCAAAAACATCAGCCCCTTGTCGCGAGCCTCAAGGCTATTACCCCCAGGATAACGCTGGGGATATTTGTAGCGATCGAGATTTGATTTAAAAACACCATCATTTTCATCAATCAGTGACTGACTAATTGTCCACGATGCTGGCAACCAACGGGCCGGATCATTCTGCCCCAGCGCCCAGTGCATAATATCCAGGCTCTCGTCGAGCACCTCACCTGATAACAACTGCAAAACCGGCACCGAGCCTTTAGCGGATAGCGCCAGCATTGTCGCTGGCTTAGCCTTTAACTCAACTTCGACAATCTCACATTGCACACCAGCTTGATACAGGGCCATGCGAGCGCGCATGGCATAGGGGCAGCGGCGGAAACTGTAGAGCGTGGGGTACTGGCGAATGGTATCTGTGCTCATCACTCACAAACTGTTATTTTTCTCATCGATAAAAAAACCCCGAGGTAAAAGCGAAGAATCACTTTCAACTCGAGGCTGCGCACAGAGTCTTAACTAGCGACTTAAGTGACGACTTAAAGGTTTACAGGTCGTAAAAACCTTTACCTTCCTTCGCCAGCTTCGCCAGTAGTGGCGCTGGCTGCCAGTAGTGATCGCCAAACTGCTTGGCGTACTTGGCGTAGGCATCAACAATATTTTGCAGGCCAATTTGGTCAGCCCAAAACATCGGGCCACCTTTATAGCCGGGGAAGCCGTAGCCGTTGATCCAGATAATATCGATATCCAGTGGCCGCGCAGCAATACCCTCTTCGAGAATTTTTGCACCCTCATTAATCATTGGATAGAGGCAGCGCTCGAGGATTTCCTGATCGCTAATATCGCGCTGTTCAATGCCCGCTTCTTTTGCGCACTCGGCAATTAAGGCTTTAACAATAGGGTCGGGAATAGGCGTGCGGCCATCTTCGTATTTATAAACACCGGCATTGGTTTTTTGCCCGTGGCGGCCCATCTCGACAATTTTATCGATCCACACCGAGTCGCGTTTTTCGACCTTGCCCGCCTTGCGGCGCTCTTCGCGCACTTTATAGCCGACATCGAGCCCGGCCATATCGGCCATAGTGAAAGCACCCATGGGGAAACCGAAATCGAACAAGACTTTGTCGACCTGCTCGGGGCTAGCGCCCTCTTCAACCAAATACGCTGACTCGCGCGTGCGCTGGTGCAACATGCGGTTGCCGACAAAGCCATCACAAACACCGACCATGGCGCCGATTTTACCAATGCGCTTGGAAAAGCTCATCACCGTGGCAATGACATCGTCAGCAGTCTTTTCGCCGCGCACATTTTCCAGCAAGCGCATCACATTGGCCGGGCTGAAAAAGTGCATGCCGATCACGTCCTGTGGGCGACTGGTGACACTGGCGATTTCATCGACATCGAGAGTCGAGGTATTAGTGGCGAGAATGGCACCGGGGCGACACACACTGTCGAGCTTTTTAAAGACTTCCTTTTTCACATCCATATTTTCGTACACGGCTTCAATCACAATATCGACGTCTTTAATGTCATCGTAGTTCAGAGTTGGCTCGATCAAAGCCATGCGCTTTTCAACATCGGCCATAGAGATACGGCCTTTTTTCGCGGTGTTTTCATAGTTTTTACGAATTAAAGCGATGCCTTTATCGAGAAACTCTTGCTTCATTTCCAGCAGTTTGACAGGGATGCCCGCATTGGCGAAGTTCATCGCAATGCCACCACCCATGGTGCCGGCACCGACAACAGCACCGCAATTTATTTCACGCTTAACCGTGTCTTTCGCCAGACCGGGAACCTTGGCCACTTCGCGCTCGGCAAAGAATATATGGCGCTGCGCCGCCGACTCAGAGGACCTCATTAATTCCATAAAAAGCGCTTCTTCGCGGGCCATCCCCTCGTCGAAAGGCAATTCAAAAGCGGCACGAATAGATTTAATAATATGGAAGGGTGCGAGAAAACCACGCTGTTTACGGGCAATACTTTTCTCAAAATTATCAAACACTTCAGGGCCAGCGGGCTCGGGGCTAATGTCGCGAATAGCGCGAGGGCCAGTGCCGTCGGCAAGTAGTTTTTCGGCATAAGCGATGCCCGCCGCTTCAAGATCACCATCGACAATTTCATCAACAATACCCAGTTCCAACGCCTTGGCTGCAGCCACATGGCCGCCGCCAACGATCAGTTCCAGCGCAGCCTGTGCACCCACCAAACGCGGCAAGCGCTGGGTGCCACCGGCACCGGGTAGCAGACCGAGATGAACTTCGGGCAGGCCAACTTTGGCCGAGGCCAATGCAACGCGGTAGTGACAACCCAGGGCGACTTCAAGCCCACCACCCAGTGCCGTGCCATGGATCGCCGCAACGATGGGTTTGTCTGCTGTTTCCATATTGCCAATAACGGGCACCAAACCGGGTTCGCCCATACCTTTGGCGAATTCATTAATATCAGCACCGGCAATAAAAGTTCTGCCTTCGCAAATTAGCACCATGGCTTTGACGCTGTCATCGGCGAGACCTTGCTCAACGCAGCTTTTCAGACCCGCGCGTACCGATTGATTGAGCGCGTTAACGGGAGGGTTATTGACTTTAATCAGGCCTATTGCGCCCTGCTTTGAAAAACTCACGGTATCGGACATGATGCTTCCTTATTTTGTTAAGTGATAAAATTAATAGTTTGGCGTGGGCAATACTATTTTGCCAGATGCTCTTTTAAAGCCGTAATATAATCTTCTGCGTGGCGATGGGTAGAGGCAATATCGAGCAAACTCTGACCCTCTGCATTGGTGGCATTAATATTTCTTTTTGCCGCTGTAAAGAATTTTAAAAATGTCATGAAGTTTTCTGCCCGCATGCCGCGATAGGCTTTTTCCAAAACATGAAAATCACCATCGACACCCTTTGGCGCCTCGTAATCTAAAAAACTTTTGATGCGCTCATCATCAAACATTTCACCAAGCACTTTTTGTTTATCTTTTTTTAAAGCCATTGTTTATTACCTAAATATAGTTACTACCTAAATATAATTAACACAGTTTAACTGTCTAACAAATATCGTTTATAACAAGGCATTAAGCTTCTGTAATAATACTTCATTGACCTGCTGTGGATTGGCCTGCCCCTTTGAGGCTTTCATAATTTGACCGACAAAATAACCGAGCATTTTGGGCCGCTTGGCCTCATCCGCATTGCGGTAATTGTCGACTTGCTTGGCACTATTGGCAATCACTTCATCAACCATGCCTTCGATGGCACCGCTATCGGACACCTGCTTCAAACCTCGAGCCTCGATAATGCTATCGGGTTCACCCTCACCGGCCCACATGGCACCAAACACTTCACGGGCCATTTTATTGGATATCGTTTTGTCGACAATGCGTGAAATTAAAGCCGCCAGTTGATCGGCGCTAACCGGGCAGTGTTGTATCAATTCCTCTTCGCTGTTGAGCTTAGCAGCCAGCTCGCCCGTTACCCAGTTGGCCGCCAGTTTCGCGTCACCACATTGACCGGCCACTGTTTCGAAATAGGCGGCTGTCGCAGGCTCGTCGGAGAGCACACCCGCGTCGTAGGTCGATAATTCATAACTATCAACAAAGCGTGCACGCCGGGCCTCGGGCAATTCTGGCAGCGATGCCCGCACCGCATCAACATAGGCCTGATCGATTTCTACCGGCAGTAAATCCGGGCAGGGGAAGTAGCGATAATCATTGGCCTCTTCCTTACTACGCATCGAACGGGCGGTGTGGGTGTCGCCATCGTAAAGCCGGGTTTCCTGCTTCACCTTGCCGCCGTCTTCAATTAAATCAATCTGGCGCTCCACTTCCTGAACAATCGCTCGCTCCATAAAACGAAAGGAGTTGAGGTTTTTGGTTTCCGTGCGTGTACCCAGCGCTTCGCCTTTTTTGCGCACCGAGACATTAACGTCGAAACGCATCGAGCCCTGAGCCATTTCACCGTCGCAAATACCGATGGACACCACCAGTGCGTGCAATTTCTTGGCGAAGGCAACGGCCTCTTCGGGGCTGCTCATATCGGGCTCGGAAACAATTTCGATCAGTGGTGTACCGGCACGATTGAGATCAATGCCAGACATTCCGTGGAAATCTTCGTGCAGGGATTTGCCCGCATCCTCTTCAAGGTGGGCGTGATGAATGCGCACGGTTTTAGTGCTGCCATCATCGAGCTGAATATCGACCGTTCCCGCCAACACAATAGGTCTGTCGAGCTGGGTGGTTTGATAGCCTTTCGGCAGGTCGGGGTAAAAATAGTTTTTGCGGTCAAAGGAAGAAATCAGGCCGATCTCCGCATCAATGGCGACGCCGAACATTACCGCCATGCGCACCGCTTCTGCATTGAGCACCGGCAGTGTGCCGGGCATGGCCAGATCAATGGCGCAGGCCTGGGTGTTGGGCGCGGCACCAAACTCGGTGCTGGCGCCGGAAAAAATCTTGGTTTTAGTGGCCAGCTGGGTGTGAACTTCCAGGCCGATTACGGTTTCCCATGTCATGCTGTCCGTACTCCTTAATCGATGCCGGGGGCGCAGCGTGAATGCCAGTCGCTGGCCTGCTGATAGCGGTGGGCGACATTGAGCATGCGCCCCTCGTCAAAATAGTTGCCAATTAACTGCAAGCCAACGGGCTTGTCGTCGACCAAACCACAGGGCAGCGACATGCCGGGCAAACCGGCCAGATTGGTCGCAATGGTGTAGATGTCTTCTAAATACATGGCCACCGGGTCGTCACCTTTGGCACCGAACTCAAAAGCGGGATTCGGGCAAGTGGGGCCAGCAATCATATCGACGTCTTTAAAGGCAGTGACGAAATCTTCTTTGATTAAGCGCCGCACCTGCATCGCCTTGTTGTAGTAAGCATCGTAATAACCCGCCGACAAACAATAGGCGCCAATCAAAATACGGCGTTTCACCTCATCACCAAAGCCTT
>CAYWXW010000048.1:0-23421 GCA_964462265.1 uncultured Porticoccaceae bacterium
GAAAAACCAAGCTCGGCAAACTTTTTTATTTCATAGGGGATAAACCCACCCTCGGGGCCGATGGCTAGGGTGAGAGCTTGCAGCGCTTTCGACGGCAGCGCTGCGCTAGCGCTGGGATGGGCCAGCAGTCGTGTCGAATTCCCGGCGATAGTGTCTAGCTCGTCCTCAACAAAGGGCTTGAAAAGGGGGTGTAGATGAACCTCGGGCAGTTGCGTGTCAACGGCCTGCTCAAGCCCTAGAATTAACTGCTCGTGAATTTTATCCGCTGCTAGAAAGGGGCTTTGCCAGTAGCTTTTTTCGACGCGCCAGCTGCCAATTAAGTGTATTTGTTTGATGCCCAGGCTAGTGCTCGCCTGCAAAATACGGCGCAACATTTTCGGCCGGGGCAGGGCGAGTATTAGGTTGAGTGCCAGTGGTGATGGTGGCGTATCGCTGAGATCAACACGCAGCTCGGCGACATCATTATTTAAGGTGAGAATTTCAGCCCTGCCAATTTCTCCATTGAGCAAGCCGGCTTTTAAGGTGTCACCAGATTTGGCTTTTATGACTTTATTCAAATGTTGCAGGCGTCGGCCACGTATTTGCACACGGTCGCTGCTAATAAAGTCATCGGGGTGGAGGAGTAGGAGATTCATTGCGTTACGGAATAGCCGGGCAAGTTGCCTGTGTCACCATTGAGTAAAAAAAGTAATTGGTGCCCCGGAGAGGATTCGAACCTCTGACCTGCCCCTTAGGAGGGGGCCGCGCTATCCAGCTGTGCCACCGGGGCAGTTGATGCAGGCATCGTTTGTGCGGCGCTCATCTTAACGGTAGGGCGGGCGCTACTCAATAGCGGGATACTTACCGGTTGTTAATTCCCGCCCGTAGTGGGTCGGCTTACAAGGCTTTTTAAGGATAAAAAGGGTAGACCATGGGGATGGTAATAAGAGCAATGATTGAATAAAGCAGAGAAATGGGCAGGCCGGTTTTTAAGTAGTCAATTAATTGATAGTTGCCGGCACTGTAGACCATAAGATTAGTTTGATAGCCGTGGGGTGTTATAAAGCTGGCACTGGCACCAAAGGCGACAGCCATAATAAAGGGCATGGGGTCGGTTTGATATTGACTGGCCATGCTGAGGGCAATGGGGAAGACAAGTACGGCTGCGGCATTGTTGGTGACCAATTCGGTGAGCAGCAGGGTGAGTATGAAGCAGGCGATTAGTGCCGGGTAGGCGCCCTGCGCGCCCGGCGCGGTGAGGATCAGGTCGGCCAGTAAAGTGGCGACGCCGGAGTCCTGCATCACTTGGGCGAAACCCAGTGCAGCGCCAATAACAACGATCAGCTCGAAAGGGAAGTGACGGCGAATTTCATTGACGTTGATGAGTTTGCTGGCGATAAGGCCGCCGAGCATGATGAGCAAGCCTTTAAATAGAGGCAGTATGGCCAGGGCTGAAAGGGCAATGACGGCAATAAAGCTGGCTATGATGGTGTATTCAGTGGCTGCGGGCAGGTGTTCTTTAGTGTTGACGCCGCCGAGCACAATAAAGTTGCGCGCCAGGTTGTGACGAGAGTGGAAGTCGTGGCCGGTGGCCAGCACCAGGCTGTCACCGGACTGCAGCTTTATTTTCCCCAGGCCGCCGGCGAGTCGTTGGTCGCCGCGCCGCACGGCGACCACGGCAGCATCGAACATGGCGCGAAAATTCACTTCGCGCAGGGGCCGACCGGTGATGGTGGCATTGTGGCTGACGACAACTTCGCTAAGGTTTTTACCGAGGTTGCTGGAGTCGTCGTCAAAAATGCTTAAGCCTTTAAATTGGCTGAGGGTCTGGATGTTTTCAATATCGCCCGCGAAAATTAGCAGGTCGCCAGCTTCGATAATTTCCTCCGGCGAGACCGGGCTAATGATGTGCTGGTCGCGGATGATCTCAACGAGAAACAAATCGAGCAAATTGCGAAAGCCATTGTCGAGTAGCGACTTGCCGATCAGCGGGGATTCACTCTGCACTTTGGCTTCGAGGAAGTAGGTTTTACTTTCGCTGCTATCGATAGCTCTGCTTGGTAATACGCGGGGGGCAATGATCAGTAGTAGGATCATACAGCCGAGAAAAATTGGTAAGCCGATAGCGGTGAAGTCGAACATGGATAGGGCGGGTAAGCCATTTTCAATCACCAGGCCGTTGAGCACCAGGTTGGTTGAGGTGCCGACCAGGGTCAGGGTGCCACCCCAAATTGAGGCATAGGACAGGGGAATAAGGAGTCGTGAGGGCGGTAGCTGTTTCTGGTTTTTAACGCTGCTCATAAAGGAGGCAACGACTGCTGTGTTGTTGCTGAGCGATGAAACGAGCCCGGCGGTGAATCCGAGCTTGAGCAGGGCGAGGCGATAACTGCCGCTAAGTACCCTCTGCCCAAGGCGGGCAAAAAGCTGGGTTTTCTCGATGGCGAGAACCAGCATGATGAGTAGCACCAGTGTCGCGAGGGCTTCGTTGGTGTAGTGTTTTAAGGCGTCGCCAATGCTAATCATATCCAGCAGATAAAGCAGAGAGATGGCGCTACTAAACAGGAAGACGGGGCGAATGCGCGTCGCGGCCAGGCCGATAATAATGCTTGCCAGGCAGAGTATGACGATGCTTTGTTCCAGGTTCATGCCTCTATCCCTGAGGGAAAAGCAGAGCCAGGGTTTGCTTCTTCTTTAGTCAGTGTTCGTTGCGTCATGGGTTTTAGTGTGCGCCGATCATTGCGCACGGGTGGGTAATAAACAGAATTTTGCGCCAGGTTTAACAAGAGGGTGAGGGGGCCTGGTTCAGTCAAACATATCGCCCTGTTCGTTAATAATCACATCGTACAGAGACTGAAAAGCGAATTGTGCCGATGCTTCGCTGCCAACCGTTTTATAGGTGAGTCGAGCAATATCGGGGCGTATTAATTTCGGTGTGCCAGCGGCTTCGGCCAGTAACTGCGCCTGGCAGTTGCGCTCCATAGTGATAAACCACCAGGCGGCAGCGTCGACACTGGCGCCTACAGTGAGCAGGCCGTGGTTTTGCAGAATGCAGGCTTTGTTCTGACCCAGAGCTGAGGCGATGCGCTTGCCTTCATTCATGTCCAGTACCACGCCGGTAAAGTCATCAAAAAGTGCGTGATCCTCATAAAAGGCGCAGGAGTCCTGAGTGATGGGGTCGAGTGTTTTACCGAGGCTTGACCAGCTTTTACCATAGACGGAGTGGGCATGGGCGGCGGCGATAACATCGGGGCGAGCGGCGTGAATATTGCCGTGAATCGTAAAGGCGGCACCGTTCAGCAGGCCATCGCCCTCGATGATTTCACCGCGATCATTAACCAGTAGCAGCTGCGACATTTTAATTTGTTTGAAGGAGACGCCAAAGGGATTGACCCAAAAGTGCTCGGGGTTTTCGGGGTCGCGCACGGTGATATGACCGGCCGCACCCTCATCAAAACCAAACTTGCCAAACAGGCGGAAGGCGGCGGTGAGTCGTTGCTTGCGGTGTAAGCGTTCGGCGGCAACAGATGCAAATTTCGACGCTTGCTGGCCGTAGCCATGTTGCGTCATAACAATGGAATTGACCGTGTTACTCATGTTGAGTACCTCTCCACTCTTTGGTGGTTGCCGGGGTTTTTGTTGTGTTGTCTGTTTACTGACGAAGCTTAGCATACAGAGGTGCAGGAAATAGATTGGGTATGGCGAGTGACCGGTGCGGACAGACTTAGCTTGTCAGGTGCGATCGGTATTATCTATGGGGAGCCTCTGAATAAGTCTGGACGAAGTAGATGGCGAGCTAAAATCTTTAGATTCAAGGCGCAAAGTGCACGTAATAGCGGGCTATTGCGAAGCTTTGCAACGAAGAAGCTGATTGTTTTAGTCGTCAGATGCGAGTTCATGGCTTGTTCAGATGCTCCCTAGAGCCTTATCTGCTGTTAGAATGTAGAGTGAAGTAAGAGGAATTCGTCTTCATTCGAGGACGCTGTTGCTGAATGATGTGGGGTGGTTAAACAGAGCAATGAGAAAATACTGTGCTTATAGCGGCTCATTAAAGCGCTTTCTAAATGGGATTTCGCCCGGCGTTTGCATAGCGGCTGTGCTTATGCTGATCCCTGTGTTTGCTACGGCCCATAATTTATCTGGTGCCAATGCGCGCTTTGTCGAGGGGCTCGATGGCCCAGCGGTAATTCCGTATATGTACCTTGGCGCAAAGCATATGGTGACCGGTTACGATCACTTACTGTATCTGGTCGGCGTGGTGTTTTTTCTGTTGCGCCTGAAAGATGTCATTCTCTACGTTAGCTTGTTCACCCTGGGTCACAGCATTACTTTGCTGGGCGGCGTTTTGCTGGAGTGGAATGTTAACGTTTATTTGATCGACGCCATTATAGGCTTATCCGTGGCCTATAAAGCCTTTGAAAACATCAATGGTTTTAAGCAGGTCTTTGGTTTTGCGTTAAATGCCAGGGCTGCGGTGTTGATTTTTGGTTTATTTCACGGTTTGGGTCTGGCGACCAAATTGCAGGGTTTATCGCTATCGGCTGATAGCCTGGTGATTAATATGTTGAGCTTTAATATCGGCGTAGAAATAGGCCAGGCGCTTGCGCTGGCTTGTATCGTGGTGATTCTGGGGCAGTGGCGCCAACGCAATAGCTTTCAAAAACAGGCGTTTGCGGCTAATACGGTATTGATGAGTCTCGGCTTTATGCTGGCGGGTTATCATTTTTCCGCTTATTGGTGGGCATAAATGAGAGAACGAGAGACAGGATTATGAGCACAAAAACATCGGACATAGTGGTTTTACAGACAGGCAAAGGCAAAGTGTTACTGGCGTCTTTGCTGGCTTTACTGGTAGCGGCGGTCGTTTTAAGCGTATTTATTTTACCCGCTGAATTTAATCGCGATCCGCTTGGGCTGGGTGAGGCCCTGGGTATTGCGGGTTTATCCCAGCCAGAGGCCGTCAGTGTCGGGACAGTGAGCAAAGAAGCGGGGGTCTTCCACCAGGATAAGGTGTCTTTCCAGTTGCTGCCCTTTGAATTCGTTGAATATAAATACCAATTAAGCAAAGGCAGCAGCATGCTTTATCGCTGGACCGCCACCAAAAGTCGCAGTGGCGAGGCAAGTGCTGTCTCCTTTGACTTTCACGGTGAATCCCACGAGGTTGAAGGCTACGAAGAAAGCTTTAGTGAAGGCGAGGGCGACCATGAAGGGGGCACATTTATCGCGCCTTACGAGGGCATTCACGGTTGGTTCTGGGCCAATCACGGGCCTGAGGCGGTGACTGTTACTTTGACTACCTCGGGCTTTTATACCGAGAGTCTGGCGTATCGCGATGGCTTTGTGAAAAAACAAATAATGGAATAGAAAGAGAAGTGTCGGTGCTGAAAAGCTTAGTGGTGTGGTGCTCTAGGTGCACTAGTATTTTAGTTAGAGAGAGGTTTTTCGAGCTGAAGTAACCCATGGGAAAGGGTGGAAAGCTGATCAAGTTACACGGATAACGCCTTATGCAACTTGATCAGATGTAGCTTTCGATTGACGGCAAGACTAAAGATGGAGCGTCTAGAGTATGTCTGAAGCCTCGTCACCCTGAACGTAAACCGAGTGGCAAGCTTTACAAACGCGGTAGATTTGGCCGCCCGCATCGAATAAGGCATCGGAGTCCTGGTTTTTTGCTGCCGCTTGAGCGAGCAGACCAGCCTCGACAAGACCCTGGGAAATATTCCGCCAGCCCTCATCGTCGACTGCCCGCCCGGGCATTAATAGCAAATTACCACTCGCCGCAACCACTGCTGCGCTGTGCTCAACAGCGAGCCAACCTTCATCAGTGGTTGGAGCGAGCTCTCTAGTGCCAGCAGCAGTAATGATGCTGCCCGCTGAATCCCAGACGCCATCGACTGCGGGATCTAGCACCCACTGCATGATGTGTTTAACGTCACCACTCAGTTTATAGGGACTGGAATCCACTTGCTCTGTTGGCTCGCTTGTCTGCTCTGCAGGGCCGCAGCCTGCAAGGGCGCTACACAGCAATGGGATGAGTGCAAATTTGCTGAGATTCATTGGGCGTGCTTCCTTTTTAGCTTATCGACCAGGATCTGCGCCATCTTCAGGTGCGCCAGTACCAGAGGAACCCATAAACATTTTCTTGCCGTTAGCGAGAGTGATGTTACGGCCATTGGCGCTGTTGGTCCGATCTTTCGCCCAGTAGCCATCGACGACAATTTCAGTGCCGATTGCAATGGAGCGCTTGTTAATGCCTCTGCGCAGCAAGGTGTTAGGGGTGCCGCCTTCAATTCTCCAGGCTTCTTTGCTGCCGTCTTCCTTGGTGACTTCAATGTGGAACCAGGCGTGGGGGTTTACCCATTCAATGCGAGTAACATCGCCGCGCAAAGTGAGTGGAGAATTGGCGTCAAATTCGGCACCAAAAGCGTGGTGTGCGTTTGATTGTGCGGATACTAATGAGCCCAGTGCTAATCCGGCGACTGTAGCAATTTTCTTAAAAGACATAAGAGTGACCTCTGGTTGCATAAAATAGTAAAGACTGTTCGATGTGGCTATAAGTTTCTCGACGACTTAATCGAGAGGTTTGGCGCGTAATTCGCCGTAGAGTAGCTCTTCAACAAATTCAACGCATTTGAAGTCGAGTAATTGCACGTTGGCTTCCATGCGACGGTAGAGAGGCATGCTGATTTTCCAGGGCTTGGTGAACGTTTTGGGGTCGGTGATGGTGGCCTCGTAATTGATGTGGTTAGGACCCGTCAGCGTGTAGCGCTCTTCAACGTGTAGCTGCTCGCTGTGATGATTGCCTGCGCGATCGAACCAGGTGGAGGCATTTTGACCGGTGACGTCAATGACAAGTGTATCGCCTTCCCACCTTGCTACGGATTGCCCCATCCAGCTATCAACGGGTGCGGGGCCAGGGTCTTTCATGAAAATGTCTCTATCGGCACCGGCGTATTGGTAGGTCATAAAGATGGCATCGTCGCCCTGGAAAATCTGGAAGGGTTGGGGCATATACGTCGCTCGTGGCACGCCGGGAAGATAGCATTTAATCTCCGGGTCACGCTCAAGCCAGTGGAGTTGATTTTCTTTTTTGATGGCAAGTGCTTCGGGGGTGTAGGGGATTTTTCCCCCTTCAACCACGCCCAGACTGGGTGGGACGGAGCCGACCGCACCCAGTTTGAGGACGTCTTTAGCGGGAATGGGGCCAGCCGGGCCATCGCGTAGCGCCATGGCGGGGCGAGCCATATGCATTTCTATATCGTAATTAGCTTCATTCATGGCCTGCCAAATACCATTGAAATCTGGATGAACACCATCAGTGGCGCGTGGTGCTTTGTAGCTGCTGTCCGCAGCCAGAGCGCCTGTTGACATAATTGACAATACTGAGAGCAGAGTTATTTTCCGCATAGAATTTAAATTCACAAGTAAGCTTCCCATAGTTTTTTTATCGAATAACTAAGCATAACCTACCTAATGCGCACATGTGAAGCTGTCAGCAGGTTAAGACGGTTATTTAAGCTGGGCTTTAGTCGTGTGCTGGCCAATGTATAAAGTAGGGCAATACAAGGCTCGATTGATTGGCCGGTTTCTAGTAATATCATTGCGTTACATCAATTGTGCTGCAATTGGTATTTACGTAATAATAAGCATCAAAATTCTGGGGAACAAAACAATGCTCAATGAGCTTCTTTTTAAATTTGCAACATGGCTTGATGGCTTTCAGTCGAGTACTAATTTGCATGAGGCTTTATATGCCTATGGCTGGGTTGAGGGCACGCATGTACTCACCCTGACACTTTTTCTCGGTATGTTACTTGTCATTGACCTGCGTTTACTGGGTGTGGCCTTTAAAGAGCTGCCGGCTTCCACTTTAGTTGAGCGGCTCGATAGGCCTATGATGATAGGTTTTGTGGTTATGCTAATTAGTGGCGCGCTTTTATTTTACGCAATTCCAGTGCGCTCCACCCAAAGCATTTGGTTTCGAATTAAAGTTGTGTTCATCATTGCAGCGGGTATTAATGCTTTATTGATTCGCAATATGACGCGTGCATCTGATATGAGCTGGGATAAAGACCCCGTTCCACCCAAGCGAATTCGTGTCGGTGCAGCACTGTCGATTGGCCTTTGGATATTGGTGGTGGCTTCGGGTCGTAACATGGCTTATGACTGGTGGGATTGCCACAAAGAAATGCCTTACTTTATGTATTGGGCGGCGGGCTGTGTCAATGAACTTGCGGCGTTTGAATAGCCCATTTGATTAAGCAGTTAACGACGCGCTTTTATAAAGATTTCTAATACTAAAGCCCTAAGGGGAGAAAAAGATGGACGTGGTTTTTATATTTGAATGGTTAGATGCCTCCTGGTTATCTGACCTGGCTAGAACATCGGCTGGCTTGTTTTCGATGGTACAAGCAGTGCACATACTCAGCATGATTATGCTCTGTGGCATGCTTATTCTCGGTGATTTGCGCATGCTCAATGTGGTGCTCACAGGGGTGCCCTCTGACGTTATTTTGCAGAACACCAAAAAATGGATCTACATAGGGCTGGTTGGCATAGTTCTCTCTGGCATTTACGAATCCGCCGCTATTGCAATGAAATTGGCTACCAACTCGTTTTTCTGGGCAAAAATGGCTGGCTTGTCGATGGGTATTGTCTTCATGCTGAGTGTGCGCAGTGCTATTTATAGCCGCGCACCAGAAGTCATTGGTTCAAATGGCCCGCAGTCTGACGCCGTAGAAGCCTGGGTGGTGAAGTTAGTGGCTTTGGCTAACTTGCTTATTTGGTTTAGTGTGGCGGCAAATGGTCGCTGGATTGGGTTTTCATAGGTCTTTTCGAGAGTAATTATGACAGCAAGTACATTAGGAAAAATTGCCGCAGTTTGTTCGATCGTTATTATTGTCGGCTGGGGTATTTACTGGGGTGTTCAGGTAAAGGATACGATGTGCATGATTGAGGCCTCAACAGCTGAAGATATGCCTGAGTGCCTGGAAGACCTTTAATTTTAGCCTCAACTGTTTAATCTCATCACCCAAAGCAGCTGCCACGTAGATTATTGACGGTTGGTTTGGTTGTGTTGTTTAGCGTTTTTTTATTCTCTCTGGGGGTATAAAGTCTTTCACTGATTGTCTTTTTTGATGCCACTAGCCCCTGTTTGTCTTTGCAATTTCTTCTGTGTTTAAGCCTGTTTCTTTTTGCTATTGCTGCTTTCAGTTTGAGCTGCGCTTGCCCTAGCCCCAGCGTTGGGGGTCTTATCTGTAGCGGCTTGAGTCGTTAAAGGAGCGATTGTCATTAATTTACTATTGAGCGCTTAGGATTATTAGCGTTGATGGATTTTAAAGCATTAGCCCCATAATAAGAATAAGACTTGTTGGGCTTTATGAAGGCTTAATAAATAATTCGTTTTTAAAACAGAAATTGGCAGCTGATTTTTCATGCTGGCAATAGAGGTGCTGGTCGGGTTGATAAGACTGACTTGAGTGGTGCCCCGGGCTCGCCGGTATTACTATGTGTTGAGCCCCGAAGTCTTTTCTGTCCTTGCATTGGGTATTGCGCTGATGAGCCTACAGGCTTGTGCTGGAAGTATGGTTTGTGTTTGGAAGACGGTGTGGGGGAATGCTTGTCGAAAAAACTGGGCAATGGGTGGGGCTTGTAGTAAGCGAGTTCACCCTTTGCCCAGCTTTGGCGAGAACTGCCGACTGCATTGGCTCAGTCGGCGAGTGCTCGGGATTTCAGCGTTTAGAGAGCGCCAGCAGCTGTCTCTTTTTCGGACTGGCGGGCACCGGATAGCATACCGGCTGCGCCGTGGTTTCCTTCATGGCAAGCGTACTCAAACATCTGGCCATCTGTTGCCTTGAGTGGAATAGCTGCAGTGAAGGGCTTGGTGAAGGTGCTGGGATCATTCACGGTGTATTCGTAAACGATGCGCGAATCGCTGGTGCGAGTGAAACGTTCGATCAAGGTGAAGTGTTCGCCTGTGCCGACAACACCATTCAATTCAGGCTCGTTGAGGTTCAGCGGCAGCTGGAAAGTCGGTGTTTTACCGGTGAAGTTTGTTGTTTCAACAACCAGGGTGTCACCTTCCCAATGGCCGCGAGAGTCGCCGGTCCACTTGGTCATTTCTGCTGGTAAGTGTGCGCTGCCGTCGATAGGAACAATGCGTGCGTCGTGAATCATCTCGGTGAAGATCACTACGTGCTTAGGCGTCTGTATGATGCGCAGGTTGTTGTTGTAAGCACTTGGAATCAGGGGCGGGCCAGCGTTGAAGCTCAGCAGGCAACGCTCAGACAGGCCCAAGACTTCGGGTCCAACTGGCAGGAAATTGGTGAGGCCGATAGATACAATGTTGCGTACTGGTGGGATTAGTTCACGATCTTTTTTCATCCGCGCGACGGCTTCTTCTGTCAACTTGGGCAGGCGGCCGTTGACGGGATCGACGATCAAGGAAGTTCTTCTATCCTCGTTCATTGTCGTGCCGTAATCCATCCAGAAATTGTTGTAGGCCCCTTCAATATCTGTTGCGGCGTCTGTTTTAGCCGTTTTTTCTCTTAATTTATCAACATCTGTGGCGTCGACGGCCTGTGTTCGGAATGCGGCCTGCTCTTCTGCGGTGAACACGGCTTTATCGCCAAAGGCTTTTGGGCGCTCAAGTGGTGTCAAGGTGCGGAAATCCCAAACGCCTTGAAGGTTCGGCTGGCCCTGGGAGTTTCTAGGGGCTTCGTAACCCGCGCTTTTTTTAGTTTCGGCTGGTTTCGCCGCAGTTTCTTGTTTTGCTTCTGAACAAGCGCTGATAGATAAAGCCAATGCAGCCATGAGGCCGGCTTTAGGGAATAATTGGTGAACCCGAGACATTTTATGCTCCGTTACTGTTTGAATTTTAATTCCACCTAAGCTACCACAAAGTGGCTTGTGAAGAAACTATACTTGTACAGATTGGTGATGAAGAAAGCGTGGGTTATAAACAGTAAATGTTTTTTATATGTTGGTTTTTTAAACTCTAATCTAAATAGGCCTTTAATCCTTTGGCATTTTTTAATTGGGTTTTAAAAACGGGGGTTTAAAATCGTATTGCTTGTGTCTTGTGGTGCAGGTGTAGTGTGGCGGGGTGATAAACGCCAGGGGGGTGCAAGGTATAAGTACTCCTGCCAGCAGGGGTAACAAGCTGCTGACAGAGGGGTAGTTACGGGGCTTTAGCAAAAATGGCGGAGGGGCAGGGATTCGAACCCTGGGACGGTCTCCCGTCGCCGGTTTTCAAGACCGGTGCTTTCGGCCACTCAGCCACCCCTCCTTTCGAGGCGGGATTATACCGCCTGAAAAACAGTTAACAAGAAAAACTTTATTCCTTTTCCTGTTCTATTGTTCCCGCTTCATTAAGCGACTCGCTTTTGTAGCGCGGGTCGTTCTTTGCCCGCTTTATTGGGGCTGTCGTTTGTGCTAACGGGGCGCTCTGGGTGGTATCTAGTGGCGCAGATAAACCCAGGTCGATGGCATTAGAGCTAACGACCGTTTCAACTTTTTTGCTTTTTAAACGTGGATCATTGCTGGCTCTGGCTGATGGTGATTTTGGCGTTTCGCTGCTCTGCTTTTCGTTATCTGTTTGTTCAGCATTGACTTGAGCGGTGCTGGTCTGATCAGCAAAAGGCAAGCCAATCTGCCCTGTTTCCGAGATAGACTCAGGTTCGCTTGCGCTCTGCTCTGTAGGGGCCGCTGCTGACGAGGCTTCGGGCGCTTCTGCAGCACTAGTTTCAGCAGCGGTAGCTGGCTCTGTAGTGGCTGGCTCAGGTACTTGCCTTTGTTCTTTTTCGGCAGGGCTATCGCTGGTAGCCGTTTGAACGGATGTTGCCTGTTGCTCAATCAGTGCTTCGTCGGTTTTTTGTGCCGCTTCGCTACCCGTGCTGAGTTCAGGCGCTGTCTGCACTGCTATTAGCGCAGTACTGCTGTCAGCTTCGCCTGGGGCGATGCTTACAACTGGGGTAGGGCTAGCTTCCACAACAAGGTCTTCAGTAGGGATAGTAGTTGTTTGTTGCTCTATTACCGGGCTTTGTGCCTGAGAAGCTTCCACTATTACGGGGCTGGTCTCGTTAGCTTCGGGCGCTGTTGGCTCTTGAGTAGCTGTTGACTTTTGTTCTGTAGGAGCGGGCGCCTCAGTTTTGTCGGCTTCCTGTGCTGTGGGCTCAGTCAGGAAATGCTCAGGAATTTCCTGACGTTCACGGCGGCGCTTCGGGGCTTGTTCATGACCACTAGGGCGTCGAGCTAGCTTTTTGGCGGCAGTAGCTTCGGTTTTCTCAATTTTCTCGGCGTTCTCAGCATTCGCCTGGGGAGCGTCTGTTGTTGTCTGCTCTTTGTCAGAGCGCTCTGTCCGAGTGCGCTTGTTGCTGGAACGTTCTGCCTGATCTTTATTATCCGGGCGCGGTGTTTTATTGCGCTTGTTTCTTTGATTGTTGCTACTTTTCCCAGCATCGTCGCGGTTCTGAGTGCTGTCTTTCTCGCGGTTCTGTGTATTGTCTTTATTGCGCGAACTATCGCGATTGCGATTGTTGGACGAACGGCTGCGATTGCGGGGATTTCGATTGCGGTTATCGGGGCGTTTTTCGTCGTCACGGGGTTTGCGTGCTGCAGGTTTTTCTTTGACCGGTTCTGCTACGGATTCTGCCGTTGGCGCTTCACTGATGGCGAAAAGTGTGCGCCACAATCGTTTTAGCATGCCTTCTGATTTGGTCTTGGGTGTAGCCTGCTCGCTGCTGCTTTCTTTCGTAGGCTCAGGAATTCTCTCAACGGGTGCTGGGGCCTGGGTTTGGGGTGGTAGGTTTTCTACCGCAGGTTTGGCTATGGGGGGCAGCTTTGATGGCTCCATCAATTCCACAGCATCTTCTTTGGAGGCTTCCGCGGCAATTTGATAGCTGAACTCTTTACCTTCATCCGCTTCGTCCTGTGCACGTATGCGCTGCACCTCGAAGTGGGGTGTTTCCATTGAAGGGTTGGGCAGGATAGTCAGGCGGATATTGTTACGTTGTTCGATATCGCTAATTTCACCGCGCTTTTCGTTGAGCAGAAAGGTGGCGACGGGGACTGGCGTAATGGCGCGGATTTCCTTGCTGCTTTCCTTTTGCGCTTCTTCTTCCATCAGGCGGAGAATCGACAGGGCAATTGAGCGGGTACCGCGAATGGTGCCCTGGCCACTGCAGCGAGGGCAGACCTTAAAGGTCATTTCTTCCAGCGAAGGCTTGAGTCGCTGGCGCGACATTTCGAGCAGGCCGAAGCGAGAAATGCGGCCAACTTGTACACGGGCGCGGTCAATTTCCAGGGCCTTGCGGATGCGACTTTCAACGTCACGCTGGTTTTTATTGGCCTGCATATCGATAAAGTCGATTACGATTAGGCCGCCGACATCGCGCAGGCGTAACTGGCGGCCGATTTCATCAGCTGCCTCGAGGTTGGTTTGGTAGGCGGTCTCTTCGATGCCGCCACCTTTGGTGGCACGTGAGGAGTTGATATCAATCGACACCATGGCTTCGGTGATATCAATAACAATGGAGCCGCCCGAGGGCAATTTAACTTCGCGCTCGAAGGCTGTTTCGATCTGGTTTTCAACCTGATAACGGTTGAATAGCGGGATTTTGTCCTCGTAAAATTTCACCTTGTTGTGATCGTTGGGCATCACCTGCTGAATAAAGGCTGAGGCCAGCTGGAAGACCTCGGGGCTGTCGACAATGACTTCGCCGATATCGGGGCGCAAGTAGTCGCGAATGGCGCGAATAACGACATTGCTTTCCTGAAACAGGAAGTGGGGTGCTGAGGACTGCTGGGCTTCGTTGTCGATGGTCTCCCAGAGGTGGAGGAGGTAATCGAGATCCCACTGCAGTTCTTCAGCAGAGCGGCCAATACCGGCGGTGCGAACGATAATGCCGCAGCCTTCAGGAATATTGAGGTTGCGCATCGCCTCACGCAATTCGCTGCGCTCATCACCTTCAATGCGGCGCGAAATACCACCGGCACGTGGGTTGTTGGGCATCAGTACCATGTAGCGCCCGGCAAGGCTGATAAAGGTCGTTAGTGCAGCACCTTTGTTGCCGCGTTCTTCCTTTTCAACCTGTATAACCACTTCCTGACCTTCTTTGACCAGGTCTCTAATTTTTTGCCGCCCCTCGCCGCCAGAGCCCTTTTTGAAGTACTGGCGGGAAATCTCTTTGAGAGGGAGGAAGCCGTGGCGGTCGGCGCCGTATTCGACAAAAGCCGCTTCCAGGCTGGGCTCTACTCGAGTGATTTTACCCTTGTAAATATTGGCTTTCTTTTGAGTGTGGGCACGGTTTTCGATGTCGAGGTCATAGAGGCGTTGGCCGTCGACCAGTGCCACGCGAAGCTCTTCAGGCTGGGTGGCGTTTATTAGCATTCTTTTCATGGTATTCCTGCATTTTTCTGCGGTGTTTCATTGCAGCGAAAATGCCCGGAGTCGGCACAAAAAAGCGTCTTTGTCGTAACTCATTGTAAATAGGCTGTATTCCCCGTTTTAGGGAGAACAAAACCTGTATTACGACGTCATAGGTCAGTTGTTTTAGCGAATCACCAGGGGGTGATTGCAGTTCTGAGGCTGGATTAAAACTAGCTTCGAATTCCTTTGCGTGACCTAAATTTGTTAATTAGCGGTTTGTGTTGCTTTTGGCTCGCGATAAAATTTGCGGTTAAGCTTATGGTAATAATAAGACCACAAACTAATGGCTCTATAACCGTCTTAAGGTGCGCTTTTTTGTCTTGTTCGACCGCCTCATTGCGGGCCGATAGCGCATCGTGATTCCCAGTTCTTGCTTGCCAATATTCGCTAATAACAGTGTTGCTTGTTTGTACGTTGTATCTGGGCATATCGTGTGCATTTCAACACGATTGACGAAAAGTGCCTGCTTGCTATTGCGGGGCAGGCACTCGATATAATTCAGTTACTTTGCGGGAGCCTGGTTAAGCTTCCCCCATAAATGATTTTTTGTACCTTAAAATCCTTGGTACCAGCCCCGTTGCAGAGGCTGTATCACGGCTGGTTTTAGCAGACCATGATGGCATGTTGAACAGTGCTAAGAGTTATCTGGCCCTGCTCAGGCGCGAATATAACAATATTTAGTAAGTTATTCAATTGAAAGAATAAATTGTGGCTTATTGTTAGAATGTGTCGATTCATTTGTGGGTTGGGTAAGGTGAGCGAAACAGAAACAGTGTTTGACGGGGTGCAGTATCTTGAAATTAGTGCTGACCAGGCGGGTCAGCGTATCGACAACTTTCTATTAAGCCGTTTAAAAGGTGTGCCTAAGTCCCGTATTTATCGCTTGCTTCGCAAAGGCGAGGTGCGGGTTAATAAAGGTCGAATTCGCCCCGAATACCGCTTAATCGAAGAGGATGTGGTCAGAGTTCCACCTATTCGGGTGTCTATAAAAGAAGCTGCCTCCCCGGGTCGTTCCCTGCGGGGTATTTTGTCTGACAGTATATTGCTGGAGACGGAAGAGTTTCTGGTGATTAATAAGCCTTTTGGCCTCGCGGTGCACGGTGGTAGTGGCATTAACCTCGGTGTCATTGAGTCGCTGCGTGCGATGCGCGAGCCCCATGCCTATCTTGAATTGGCTCACCGCCTGGATCGAGATACCTCCGGTTGTTTGCTTATCGCCAAGAGTCGTCGTGTGCTAAAACACTTGCAGAACCAGATGCGCCAGCGCTCCATGGACAAGCGCTATATTACTCTCGTGTCGGGGCGCTGGGCCAAAGAGAGGCGGGAGGTGAATGCGCCGCTGCTTAAGCAGACGGTGGCATCGGGTGAGCGTATTGTGCGGGCCAATAGCGAGGGCAAACCTTCTTTGACGCGTTTTAAACTGTTGAAGCACTACGCGAATGCCAGTTTACTGGAGGTGAAGTTGGAGACAGGCCGCACCCATCAAATAAGAGTGCACTGTCAGCTGGTTGGTCATCCGCTGGCGGGTGATCCTAAATACGGAAACGAGAGTTTTAATGAAACACTGCGCCATATCGGTCTGAAGCGTCTTTTCCTGCATGCGGCTGAACTGGCTTTTACTTCACCTGCCACGGGAGAGCGGGTCAAAGTTCAGGCCCCTCTGCCAGACGGGCTAGAAGGGGTGCTTAAGAAGCTTTAGTCTGGGCGATTATGCCTATTCCGCTGTATTTTTGGCCTGATTCTCTCACCGTTTTTCTGTATTAATTAATGGAGGCACTATGCCTGAATTACTGATTTTCGACTGGGATGGCACCCTGTGTGATTCCCTGTCGCGGATCGCCCTTTGCCTGCAATTGTCCGCAGCCGATGTGGGTTTGCCCGAGCCAAGTTTAGCGGCGGCCAAAAACATAGTTGGTCTCGGTCTCGATGAGGTGATGAGAGAACTGTTTCCCGGTGTCGATAGTGCCATGACCGCAAATTTACGTGCCGCTTATTCGGCACATTTTATCCGTGAAGATAGTACGCCTTCGGCGTTTTTCCCCGGTGTTAGAGAACATTTGGAAAAACTGCGTGAACAGGGCTTTACTCTGGCGGTGGCAACGGGGAAGAGCCGTAAGGGACTTGATCGCGTGCTTGATGCGGTTGATATGGCAAGGTTTTTCCACAGCACGCGCTGTGCCGATGAAACGGCATCGAAGCCCCATCCAGCGATGTTGTTTTCTCTGCTCGAAGAATTTGACGTGGCGCCAGAGGCAGCGTTGATGGTCGGTGATACCAGCTATGACATGGAGATGGCCAGGACAGCGCAGGTGCCACGACTGGCGGTGAGTTATGGTGCGCATTCTCGTGAACGTCTATTGGAGTACCAGCCGATAGCATGTATTGACAAATTCGAATCTATTTACGCCTCTATTTAAGACGACGATACGGAGCCCTGGTAAAAAAGCGTCTTCACAAAGCTGTAAACAACCAGCGACTTATTAAATACAAATGATTCTCACTCAGGCTATATTCTATTTGGGGATATAGCCTGTTGTTTTTGGGTCAAGATGAACTTGCGGCGTTGCTCGTAAGGTGGCAGGGTGAAAGACCCTATAGCTGTTGACAGGGGTAGGCTCTTATCAATAACTATATAAGGTGTCCACTATGTCGCAGAGTATATCGTCGCAGAGAGCGTCAGAAAAATTAGAGAAGGGCCAGCAAACAGATCTTGCTCAAGCCCGTGTTAGTCGCCCGGAATCAAGCAAAAGCACCGGCGGTTCAATCGATTCTGCCAGTATTTATCTTCGTGAAATTGGTTATGTGCCACTGCTAACTGCTAAGGAGGAGGTGTATTTTTCACGCTTAGCTCGTGGTGGCGACGAGGCCTCACGACAACGGATGATTGAAAGCAACCTCCGCCTGGTGGTAAAAATCGCGCGTCGCTATGTCAATCGTGGCCTCAATCTTCTCGATCTGGTTGAGGAGGGAAACCTTGGCCTTATTCGTGCCGTAGAAAAGTTTGACCCGGAATTGGGTTTTCGCTTTTCAACCTATGCCACCTGGTGGATCCGCCAAAATGTTGAACGCGCATTGATGAACCAGACCCGTACCATTCGCCTGCCGGTGCATGTGGTGAAAGAGCTCAATCAGTGTGTGCGCGCGACACGGCAGTTGAGCCAGACCCTCGACCATATACCAACCGCCCAGGATATTGCTGACAAGCTGGATAAAACACCCGAGCAGGTATTAAAGCTTTTGCGCTTCAACGAGCGGGTGGGTTCGGTTGATGTATTAATTGGCGATGATGCCAAGACGCTGGTCGACACGATTGCCGATGAGCATGTCTCCAACCCCGAAGAGCTGAGTGGTGACGATGATATTGCTGCGACTCTCGACAAGCTGGTGGGCGCGTTAACGCCAAAACAGCAGGAGATTATCTGCCGCCGTTTTGGTTTGCGAAATTACGATGTGTCAACCCTGGAGGAGGTCGGTAAAGCGGTGGGCCTGACTCGAGAGCGGGTCAGGCAAATTCAGATCGAAATTTTGGCTCAGCTCCAGTCGACCATGAAAAAGCTCGGTATCGAAAGCAATATGCTCTTTGGCGGGGCTTAAAATACGGGTAAGAAATACTGGCAAGGTCAATTGCCAGGTAAGGCGCGAAAGTGGTTTAGCGCTCGAGTAATTCCAGCTTGCCACTTTTGCCATCCCACTCTTCCGCATCGGCAGGTGGGTCTTTTTTAATAGTGATGTTGGGCCAGACATCGGCCAGCTCGGTATTCAGCTCAAAGAAAACTTCCTGACCTGCGGGGATCTCATCTTCGGCAAAAATAGCTTCGGCTGGACACTCGGGTTCGCACAGTGCGCAGTCAATACACTCGTCAGGGTGGATAACTAAAAAGTTTGGCCCTTCATAAAAACAGTCGACAGGACAGACTTCCACGCAATCTGTGTATTTACATTTAATGCAGTTTTCACCGACGATGAATGTCATATTCGAGGTCTCCCAGTCGAGCTAAAGTATGAAAAGGCGGCGGATTATAGCCGAAAACAAAGGCCGATTGCAGGCAGTGCTCAGTCTATTTCTCCTTACTTAATAGCTTTAGGTTATAAAGCACATCGAGAGCAGCCCGAGGGGTGAGGTCATCGGGTTCAAGTTCACTGAGTGCATCGAAGAGTCGGGTATCTGTTGCAGCGCTGAACAGATCGCTTTGTAGCGGTGGTGATGCGGTTGTGTTGGCGGGTTTCGATGAGTTTTCCAGACGCTGCAGTTCCAGGCGGGCACTGTCTATCACCGCGCTCGGCAAGCCGGCCAGACGGGCAACCTGTATGCCGTAACTTTGGCTAGCCGGGCCGTTTTGAACGCGGTGCAAGAAGACGATATCGTCGTTGTATTCAGAGGCATCGAGATGAACATTGGCCACATTGTCGATAGTGTCGGCCAACGTGGTGAGTTCAAAATAGTGGGTGGCAAAGAGGCAGAAGGCGCCCACCTGTTCGGCCAGATGGATGGCGCAAGCCCATGCCAGTGACAAACCGTCAAAGGTGCTGGTGCCGCGACCAATTTCATCCATCAATACCAGGCTTTGCTCGGTGGCATTGTGAAGAATGTTAGCGGTTTCCGTCATTTCCACCATAAATGTTGAGCGCCCGCCAGCGAGATCATCGGATGAGCCAATGCGGGTGAAGATTCTATCGACCATGCCGATACGGGCTGCGGTTGCCGGTACGGGACTACCGATATGGGCGAGCAGTACAATCAAGGCAGCCTGGCGCATATAGGTCGACTTACCACCCATATTGGGGCCGGTGATAATCAGCATTTGGCGCTGTGCATTGAATTCCAGGTCATTGGCGACAAAGGGTTTGTCGAGCACTTGCTCAACCACCAAATGGCGGCCATCGGTGAATTGAATACCGGGTTCTTCGCAGAGCTGAGCGGGGGATAAATTTAGTGTCTCGGCTCTCTCGGCAAGATTAACCAGTACGTCCAGTTCGGCGATGGCACTGGCACTTTGTTGCAGTGGTGCCAGCTCTTCATTGAGCGTGTCGATCAAGTTTTCGTAGAGTGCTTTCTCTCGAGTCAGGGCGCGGCTTTTGGCGCTAAGGGCTTTATCTTCGTAGCCTTTGAGTTCCGGGGTTATGTAGCGCTCTGCATTTTTCAGTGTTTGGCGACGAATATAGTGGGCGGGTGCCTGGTCGGCCTGGCCCTTGCTAATTTCAATAAAGTAGCCGTGTACGCGGTTAAAACCCACTTTTAAAGTAGCGATACCACTGGCTTCACGCTCCCGTTTTTCTAGCGCTATCAAATAGCCGCCTGCGTTAGTGCTAATGGCGCGCAGTTCATCCAGCTCACTGTCAAAGCCCTCGGCAATCACACCGCCCTCTCGAATCACTACAGGAGGGTTCTCGATGACGGCTTTGTTTAGTAACGACACCAGTTCGGGAAAGGTGGCAATTTGTGTGCTCAATAGCGTCAAGCGCGGGGCAGAGCTAGTGCCGAGAGTGGTGTGCAGCGCGGGAAGAATGGCCAGCGAATCACGCAGCCGTGCAAGATCGCGAGGTCGCGCCGAGCGTAGTGCGATACGGGCGAGAATTCGCTCTATATCACCAATGTTTTTTAAGGCGTCGGCGCTAGCTTCGTGTTGGTAGTCGGCCTGCAGTTCGAGAATTGCCTGTTGTCGCGCTTGTAAAGTATCCAGCTGGCGCAATGGCCTGTTGAGCCAGCGCTGTAGTAGTCGTCCGCCCATTGCCGTGGCGGTGTTATCCATCACTGCTAGCAAGGTATGTTCTTGTCCGCCACTGGGGTTGGTGTCGATCTCCAGGTTGCGCCGTGTTGCGGCATCGAGAATAACGCTCTCATCCCGGTTTTCATGGTGAATGCCGCGCACATGAGGCATGGCGGTACGCTGGGTTTCTTTGGCGTAGTTGAGCAGGCAGCCTGCTGCCATTAGTGCCAGGTTGAGTTGCTCGCAGCCAAAGCCTGATAAATCACGGGTTGAAAACTGCTCACAAAGACTAGTGCGTGCTGTGTCGATGTCGAAATCCCAGGGCGGTTGGCGGCGCAGCCCCGAGAAATTATCGACCAGGCCGCTTTCAGCGAGGCTTTCGCTAACCAGTAACTCTGCCGGATTTAAGCGCTGTAATTCGCCGAGCAGAGCGTCTTGACCTTCGACTTCAAATACCAGAAAACGCCCGCTGCCGATATCGAGGCTGGCGATGCCGAACTGCTCATCGTTTGAGCTAACAGCAACCAGCAGGTTTTCGCGACTGCCCTGCAACAGGGCTTCGTCGGTAATGGTACCCGGTGTCACGATACGAACCACTTCCCGCTCAACCGGGCCCTTGCTGGTAGCGGGGTCGCCAATCTGTTCACAAATGGCGACGGATTCCCCGAGTTTAACGAGACGGGCCAGGTAATTGTCCGCAGCGTGGAAGGGCAGCCCTGCCATGGGAATCGGTTGCCCGGCCGACTTGCCCCGAGAGGTCAGGGTAATATCAAGCAGATGTGCTGCTTTTTTTGCGTCGTCAAAGAAAAGCTCGTAAAAATCGCCCATCCGGTAGAAAAGCAAGGTGTCAGGGTACTGGGATTTGATGCGCATGAACTGCTGCATCATAGGTGTGTGTGATGCATTGTTAGTTACTGTTTTTTCTGTATTTTCTTTCATTAAGTTATTGATTCATATTGTAAATAAGAAATTTTCTATCAGTTTGCAATCTCCTGAAATTACCTTAAATCTCGCCTTTTTGCAGAAAAAAGTGTAGTATTTAGTGTAGTATTTTTGAATGCTGTGAAGAGGTTCTTCAGAATGCTACACTTTTTGGGCGCTGTACATCGCCCAAACACATATCGTCTTTTAAGAGGCTTTTAAGCGTAAAAGCGGGGAGGAGCTATGGCTGGTAAGGATAACAAACCTTTGTCTACGATGGCACTCAAAGCCATGAAACCGGGTGACAAACCTTTGGTTGATGTGGGTGAAAATCGTGGCCTAAGGGTGATGTGTGGAAATGGGGGGACTAAAACTTTTATCTATCGGTATAAGAGCCCGGTAACCAAAGGTACATGTCAGGTCGTGTTGGGGCATTTCCCCTCCACATCATTGGCCGGTGCTCGGGTCGATTTGCAGTCCCTTAAGTCGATGCGGAAAGAAGGGCGTTGCCCTGCCACTGAGCAAAGGGCTGCCAAACAGGAGGCAGCTAAAGAGTCTGTTGTTCAGAATCTAACGATAAAGCGTCTCGTCGATTTGTACTTGGAAGAATATATTGAAGACCGACGGGTTGACGGGAAACTGATTCCTGGAGCGCGAAAAAAGAAAGGACAGATTGAAGTCAGGCGTACCCTATATAACGATGTGGTTCCGTCAATGGGTAGCCGACTGGCGAGCGACGTAACGCGCAAGGATATTGTTGATATGGTGATGACTATCGTTGGTCGTGGATCGAATGTTCAGGCAGGCAATGTCTTAAGGGAGCTAACGGCTGCCTACGAATATGCTATTGGCTTAGAAAAGTTTGAGGACTCTTTTGCTAACCCAGCGCTGTTAGCTAAAGAGAGCCTGCGTAGAGCCAAGGTCAGGTTAAGCTCTGAAAGGGGTAAGCGGGTATTGAGTGAAGGTGAACTCAAACAATTTCTTCAATGGTTGCCCGGCTCTGTTTTTACACCTACCCAAAAGAACGTCATGCGTTTCACTCTATGGACAGGTTGCCGAACTGGAGAGGTCTGTGAGGCTAGGTGGGAAGACATCGACCTAGAAAAAGGCGTGTGGCAACTTAACGATACTAAAACAGGCATTGACCGCACTGTCCAGCTACCTACACAAGCGATCACATTCCTGGAACAGTTGAAGCTTGTAACAGGCGAGTGCCTGTTTCCTTCCCAGAAAACGGGGCGACCTATCCAGCAAAAAACTCTGACTGAGCAAGCCTGGCGGTTACGTTCTACTAACAGAATGATAAAAATGGCACATTGGACGCCCCACGATTTGCGTCGAACAGTCCGAACGGGTTTATCACGGATGGGGTGTCCGAATGAGGTGGCAGAGGCCGTTTTAGGGCACAGCCGCATGGGTATCGAAGGCACCTACGATCTATATAAATTTGAGCCCGAGTGCCGTGAGTGGCTCCAAAAATGGGCTGACTACCTCGATACCTTGATGGTTTTAGAGGTGACAGAGTCAGCGTAATAAGTATTTTCTTTTGCAAACGAAAGCTTATTTGTAGAGAAAGAGACAGCGGTCGATAGACTATTCACTCAACAAAGCATGAAGAGTGAAGAAGGCGAATGCTAAACCAGAACACCCGGCAACCCGTAGACCGAATTATTCGGCAAGTGGACGTTGCAGCCATGTTAGGAGTCAGCCCAGTCACACTCTGGCGGTGGCGCAACGCCAAGGAATTTCCCGAACCGATACAGTTAGATAAGAGTGGTAGATTAATCGGCTGGCGACTATCGGTTATCGAACAGTGGATAAGAGAACGTGATAAGCGGGAGACGCCACCTGAATGATTGGTAAAGCGTCTCCAGAGCGCTATTAATTTTTCTGTAGATACCTTACTCCAATAGTGAATGACGCTGCTCAATCAAATTGTTCAGCCACCGCCGCAAAAACGTATTGAGTTCTTTGCGCAGTTGGGGGTGGAACTTCCCAGGTTCTGGAAAGACTTGCTGATAGATTGGCGGTAACGACATTTCAAAGGTGAAGGCCTCTGCCATCTGTTGTGATGGGTAGATAAGCACTACCATTTCGGGGTCTTTGCACATATCGCCGTTCTGCTCAAAGTAATGCGCCAATGACACTGCAATGCCTCCGTCATTCCCAGACGCGCCGTCCAGATGCGGTAAGCGTTCCACCACCCAATCCATCAAACCCGGCACCCCACTGCGACGACATTGGCCGGGTACAACACTGTCTTTAGTAATAACTCCCAGCTTAACCATCCGGTCATAGTTGGTTTCATAAATCGTCTTTCTCATGAAATTTCCCTCACTTGTTGTTTATCGAGCGCAGCCCCTGCGCTCCTGACCCGCTGGCGAAGCG
>CAYWXW010000049.1:0-8395 GCA_964462265.1 uncultured Porticoccaceae bacterium
GTGTTTTCATCGGTGTGATTGAAAATCTTGCCGTAGATATCCAGCACGGTCGTCTCTTTATAACGCAATGCTGTGGCACTGACATTTATCTGGTGCTCAAAGCCGATCGTTTTGGCGTTGTCACGCATAAAGGGCGACTGGACAATTGACCAGTCGGGGTCGTCTATTTTGGCGGCGACCTTTAGCTCAACACTGTCTGTAGATGCCGGATTAGCAGTGTAAGTAGCGCCAGCGAGAATACCCACAGCACGGGGTACGAACAGGGAGTGCATAATAACTTTCCCAGCGGCATCCCACATCCAGTAGCCGGTTTCATCGTGAAAAACGGCATCGTCGCTAAGTCGTTTCACCACCTGGTGGTAGCGCAATGCGGCGAGTGTTTGCTGGCCAGCATTGGTGACATTTCCGGCCTCTTCAAAGACCAGAGTTTCGTAATAGGGCGTGCTCTCTTCACCATCGGGCTCGGGTGCCAGGTCGGTGCCTTTTCTACCCTCCCAGCGACCAATCAATTGTTGCAGTGGGCCGTAATCAATTTTATTGCTGCTATCACTCATGGTTTGTCGGCGTCCGAATGTGTGGGTGGTTTTTAATTGTAGCGCTTATTGTTCAAGGTCGAGCTGATCTGGTGTAAAAATAAAATGCTTGGGGATTGCAGTGCTAGAATATCCTTCAAACTGCGCAATAGTTGCTCAGTTATTGATGGCTCAAGGATGTCCGGATTCAAAAAACAAGTGCACCCTGAAATGCAAAATTTTTGAGAGGATAGAATAATGACAGATCAACCCAACGCGGGAATGGCTGAATTCTGGAACGGCAACGGTGGTAAAAACTGGCTTAGTCGAGAGGCCAGACTTGAGGCCAGTTTAAAGCCTTTTGGTCAGCAAGCAATGGCTGCTGGCGCTATCACTGGTGGACAAAAAATTCTGGATATTGGCTTTGGTTGTGGCGACAGTTCCATTGAAATGGCCAACAAGGTGGGGGAGCAGGGGCAGGTGCACGGGGTAGATATTTCCGTTGCCATGGTTGCAGCGGCAGAAAAGAAAGCCGCAGAAAAAGGTGTTGCCAATGTTTCCTTTGAATGTGCCGATGCACAGACAAAGGCCTTTACCGCCAATAGCTATGATCTGATTTTCTCCCGTTTTGGTGTGATGTTTTTTGACGACCCCATTGCTGCCTTCAAAAATATTTACACGTCCCTAAAGCCGGGCGGTCGCTTAGCCTTTATTTGCTGGGCTCCCCGTGATCAAAATGCCTGGGTGGGTTTGCCACTACAGGAGGTCGCCAAACACCTGGCTTTGCCCGCACCGCCGGCTATAGACGAGCCGGGGCCTTTCTCCCTGAGTGAAGAGCCTCGTGTTGTTGGCATTCTTGGCGCAGCGGGCTTTGCCAATATTGCCGTCGAGTTATTTCAAACACCCTTTGTATTGGGTGGGGATATTGACGAGGCGCTGAGTTTTCTTATGCAGCTTTCGCCTTCTGGCGGTGCTATCAATAACGCAGAGGCTGATGAAGAAACTCGGGCGCGGATTGCTGTTGATATGGCTGAGTTGCTTAAATCACACGAGAGCGACAAGGGCGTTAGTATGAATGCGGCGGCTTTGCTGGTGACTGCCAGTAAACAAGCCTAAGCTAACTGATACGCACTGATATTTACTAATCAATAAGGTCAACAAAATGGATGATTCCGCAACAAAGGACGCTCAAAAAAACCAACCTCCCGGCTATACGCCACCCAGGGTCTGGACATGGGATGCCGAGAGCGGCGGGCGCTGGGCCAGTATCAATCGACCCATAGCGGGGCCAACTCATGAAAAGCCACTGCCCGTAGGCCAACACCCGATACAGCTTTACTCACTCGCTACTCCCAATGGTGTGAAAGTGACGGTGATGTTGGAGGAGCTACTGGCACTGGGTAAGACCGGGGCGGAGTACGACGCCCATTTAATTGATATTGGGGAGGGCGAACAATTTGGCAGTGGCTTTGTCGAGGTAAACCCTAATTCTAAAATCCCCGCCATGCTCGACCAAAGCGGGGAGTCGCCGCTGCGAATTTTTGAATCCGGAGCGATGCTGCTTTACCTAGCAGAAAAGTTTACAGCTCTGCTGCCCACCGACCCGACTGAGCGTGCCGAATGCCTGTCGTGGCTGTTTTGGCAAATGGGCAGTGCGCCCTATTTGGGAGGCGGCTTTGGCCATTTCTACGCCTATGCCCCGATCAAAATTGAATACGCCATTGACCGCTATGCCATGGAAGTTAAGCGCCAACTGGATGTGCTCGATCGTCACCTGGCAGATAAACAGTATATGTGTGGCGATGAGTACACCATTGCCGATATTGCTATTTGGCCCTGGTATGGCTTGTTGATGGTAGACGGCATCTATGACGCGTCTGAATTTCTCAGTACAGATTCTTATATCCATCTTATGCGGTGGGCAAAAAAAGTGGCTGCACGAAAGGCCGTGCAGCGTGGACGAATGGTGAATTGCACCTGGGGGGCCTTAGAGGGCCAGCTTCATGAGCGACACAATGCCAGTGATTTTGACAACAAAACGCAGGACAAAATTGAATCATAAACAATATTTTTATTTTTAAGTAACAGGCAATAAAAATGACTAAAAAAACGGAAGCGACCTACATTCTTTATGATACGCCCGAAGACGGCATTGCCCGCATCGTGCTCAACCGACCAGAGACAGCGAATGCTCAAGACACACAGTTTCTCTACGAATTAAACGCGGCCTTTGACCGCGCCGCCCACGACGATGATATTCGCGTGATTATTCTCGCCGCCAACGGCAAGCACTTTTCATCTGGCCACGACCTGGGTGAAGAGGATTGGTACGAGAACATGTATAAGCACGAGACAGTAGGGCCCTTCTGTGGCTTTACCTGTGAAGGTGCCGAAGCGCAAATGAGCCGCGAGGAGGAAATCTACCTCGGCTTTAGTGAGCGCTGGCGCAATATTCCCAAGCCAACCATTGCCGCCGTACAGGGTAAATGTATCGCTGGTGGCTTAATGCTGGCCTGGCCCTGCGACATTATCATTGCTACGGACGATGCCAGCTTTACTGATCCCACCGTCAGTTTTGGCGTTAGTGGCATCGAGCACTTTACTCACTTTTGGGAGGTTGGCGCACGCAAAGCGAAGGAAATGTTATTTACCTCCGACGCCATTCTTGCCGAAGACGCCTTGCGCTTAGGCATGGTTAATCAAGTTGTATCGCGGGATGAACTTGAAGAAGCAACCATGGTGATGGCCCGCAAAATTGCCGCTAAATCGCGTTTTGCACTGAAGTTGACGAAGAAGGCCATTAACGCCTGTCAGGATGCTCAGGGTCGTGAACTAGCCATGGATAATGCTTTTCACTTGCATCAGCTCGCCCATACGCACTGGCTAAAGCTTTACGATACGCTTTTAGATCCCAGTGGTTTGCCCGAAGCGACACGCAAGGCACTCGGTTTAAAACCTGAGTAGCTCAAGGGTGATGGCTTATACTGCAGGAGAGCCTCGCTTGGTGTCTTTCTTGGCCTTGGGCGATGCAGATTTGGCTGTTAACTTATTGAGGGGCATCTTGTAGTGCAGGACAAAGTAGTGCAGGACAAAGTAGTGCAGGACAAAATTACGGTGGTAATTGATTACCTAAACAAAGTAAAAATGCGTTGCACCTTCAATGCAGTGGCTAAAGCGATAGGTATTACACCGCATGCTCTAAAAAAGCAGTTAGGTGAGCCGCGCCCAGAAGTCTCCTGGTTTGTTAGCCCGACATCAGGTGATCCAATGCGTTTCGCAGACAACGAGAAACATCCTGAGCTTTATCGTTCTACGCGCATCATTACATCAGAGAAGGTTTTAAAGCGTAATCTTGACTTGTAAAACTTAACCAGTTGCTCAAGCGGGATAATCATAAGCGAGGCTTCCCCCCCCCCCAAAAAAAATCACTCCTTAGCAAAGCGTTAAGATTCAAAGCATGGCTGGCAATTCATGGGAAAACAAGGTCAGCATTTGCTGTCCTAACCGAGTGTGTGTCAATAGGGGGGAAGTTCAGTGTGTCCCTGTAGTGCACATACCAAAAAATTAGCCCCCCATAAATCGCTAAATGATGGGGCGTGAAACCTCGTATCATGAGAGGGTTTATTTTCACCAAAACCATGAGGCATGAAGTTGGCAAAAAAATATTACGTTGTATGGGAAGGAAGAGAAACTGGGATTTTCACGGATTGGAATACGTGCAAAAACCAGGTTGATAAGTTTACCGGTGCGAAATATAAGTCGTTCAAGACATTGGGTGAAGCTGAAGCGGCTTTTCACGGAACGGACGTAACGCCAATTAAAAAGTCACTGACAAAAGATAAGTCATCGAAAGAGTCATCGACCAGGCAGAAAACATCGGCTCAAGTCGTTAAAACATATACGGCTGCTGAAATTGCAGCAATGCGAATAGATACAAAAATATTCACCGATGGTGGCTGCGAGCCTAACCCTGGTGAAGCAGGTTCTGGCGTTGCGGTGTATCGTAACGATGTTATTGATGAGCTTTGGTACGGCTTATATAACGCCAACGGCACTAATAATACTGCCGAGTTAAATGCATTACACCAGGCTTTGATAATGGCGCAAGATGAAATTAAAAAAGATAAGTCGGTCGCTATTTTTTGCGATTCTAAATATTCCATTCAATGCATTACCCAGTGGGCTGTTAACTGGGAGAAGAAAGGCTGGATAAAGAAGGGTGGTGAGATTAAGAATTTGGAGCTGATCAAAGAGATGTTCGCACTACACCAGTTGCTCAAAGACAAGGTTCAAGTGCTACACGTAAATGGTCATGTCGGTGTCGAAGGTAACGAATTAGCCGACCGGATGTCGATGATAGCGATAGAATCCAGAGATACTCACTTCACACGCTATCGTGAAGAACTTGATATTGACGCCATTTTAGCAATGAGAAGCGGATGATTCCCAGAGCGTAATATAAGCACGATCTGGGAAACCCACGCAAAAGCCTTTAATGCCCGAGTAGTGCTCCTGCTCGCTGGCCCCAAGCCTTACCGTGAATCGGTGGTGAATGATGGCGTATGGGGTTTAGGGCTAAGATCTGCTTAGTTCTGTGTTGCGAGCGAGCGTGCTAAGAACAATGCCTTTCACCTGCATCAGCTCGCCCGCACCCATGGTTTGAAATTGTACGATTCTCTACTCGATCCAAGCGGCTTGCCTGGGGCGAGGTAAAAGGCTTTGGGTTTGAAACAATGGGGCCAACACTATTTATCTGTGGGGCCAGGCCAGAAGAAGGGGTTATGGGCGACTTCCCACAGGTAACCATCGGGGTCTTTAAAATAGCCAGAATATCCACCCCAGGTGGTTTTTTGCGCCTTCTTGCTCAGCTCTCCACCGGCAGACAGTGCTTGTGCAAGAATAGCGTCGACTTCATTTTCTGAGGCCACGTTGTGGGCGAGGGTAAAGCCTTTGAAAATATTGTCTTCCAGGCTTTTTTCGCCTTGTGGGCCGTTTATGGTTGCTAGCCCGCTATCTTTTGCAAGGGCCTCATAATCGAATAAGCCTAGCCAGCTGCCATTGAGGGTGAAGAACGCAACTTCGGGTGGCGATGCCATTTGAGGGAAGCCGAGACCGTTTTTATAGAAGCTTATAGACGTAGCCATATCGTTAACGCCTAAGGTGATCATGCTAATTCTGGGTTTCATCGACTGTTCTCCCGCGAGCATTTAAACACTTATCCTAAGCGCTTAAATGCTGGGGTCTTGAAATTAGCTGGCTTGTTAATTCTTGAATTCTGGCTTGCGCTTGTCGATAAACGCGCCCACGCCCTCGCGGCCATCGGGGCTACCGGCGAGTGTTGAAATAGCTCGCCCTTCTAGCTCCATTTGTGACTCGAGGCTTTCGGTGGCACCGGCCAATATCAGCCGTTTCGTTTCACCGTAGGCGGTCATTGAGCCTTGCGCCAGTTTGCGCGCCATATCCATTGCACTCGTCATTAGCTCGTCATCGGGCACCACTTTATTAATTAAACCCCAGTCGAGGGCTTGCTCGGCACTGAGTACGGTATTGAGCAGGGCCATTTCCTTGGCGCGGCGCATGCCAACCATTTTTGCCAGGTAGAAACTGGAGCTGCCATCGGGGGCCAACCCCGCATTGGTGTAGGCCATGGTGAATTTTGCCGACTCGGCTGAAATCGCAAGATCGGTGGTTAGCGCCAGGCTCAAGCCGCCGCCAGCAGCAGTGCCATTAATGGCGGCAATCACGGGTGGTGCCATGCGGTTAAACTTGGAAATAGCACCGTGAAATAACTGGGTCACCAGCTTTAAATGGCGGGTAATGTTGTCACCTTGCTCGGCGAAATCTTTAAGACCACCGCCGACACAGAACATTCGCCCCTTGCCGGTGAGTACCACGGCGCGAATAGCCGGGTCTTCATCGCAGATGATGGCTTTGTCGAGTAGCTCTTCGACCATGCCGTGCACAACGGGGTTGCCCTCATCCGGGCGGTTGAGAGTGATTAGGCCAACGCCATCGGCAACTTCTAGGGTCATGTGCTTATCAGACATTTTTTACTTCCTTTATTTTTTTCTAGCCTTGAGGTGCTTATCAGACATTTTTTACTTCCTTTATTTATTCAGCTGTTATTTGCCGAGAAAGGCCTGGTACTCGGGGATACCTTCGTCGAGTTGTACACCCGTGCTATTGAGTGCCATCGACACCATGTTGTATTGGCCAACCGCGAAAATAACGTCGAAAATTTGTTTTTCGTCGAAGTGCTCTTGCAGCTCGGCAAAGGTGGCGTTACTGATAAAGGCATCGGCGTGTAATTCGTCGGTGGCTTTGATTAGGGCGCGCTCTGCCTCGGACCAGTTGGCGGCAGCGTCCCCTTCTGCAATGGCTTTTATCTCACCATCGTTCAAACCGGCTTCGCGGCCGATAAGAATGTGCTGGCCAAACTCGTAGCCCGACTGGCATAGCCAACCGATGCGCATAATGACGATCTCCCTGTCTCTGGGGGACAGGCTGGAGTTAAAGAGCACATGGTTGGCAAAGCCGAGCCAGGCTTTAAACAGCGCGGGGTAGCGAATCAGGGTTTTAACAATATTAAACACTTTGTCGGGTGAACCGATGCTGGCTTGCAGGTCTTTAATATCCATGCCCAGCGCCTGACTTTGTTCTTCCGTCCAGTTTTCTGGTTCAACCGGCGGTATGCGGGGTGTCGTTAGTCTCATGTTTTGTCTCCTTACGCTGCCATTTGATGACAGGATTGTTGTCTTTATTGATCGGGTAAATTGGTGAAATCAGCCGGCCGCTTTTCTTTAAAGGCTTGAATGGCCTCGCGGTTGGCCGGTGCGCCAACGAGTTCAACAAAGGCGGCTGTTTCGAGCTTGCGTGCGGCTTTAATAGCATCGAGGCGAGACGCAAGCACAAGATTTTTGGTGTGCACCAAAGAGGTGATGGGCATGGCCGCTATTTGCGTGGCGAGCTTTTCGGTTTCTGCCATTAATTGTTCTGCGCTGGTTTTTTTCCAGGCTAAACCTATTTCAACGGCTTTATCGGCATCGACCCATTCAGCGGTATAAAGAATATGAGCGGCGTTGGCCCAGCCCACGCGTTCGGGTAAAAGAAAGGAGTTGCCGGCTTCGACGGTGACGCCGAGGGTGGGAAAGGGTGCCTTTAAACGAGCACTTTCACTGATAAAGACAAAGTCGCAGTGGGGCAGCATGGTCAGGCCAATGCCGACCCCCATGCCGTTAACGGCGGCGATAACGGGCTTGGGAAAGCTGGCCAGGGTGTCAATAAAATAGGGGAAGCCGTGGCGCTTACCGTCGTTGTGTTTGCGCGGATTGGCCATTTCATCGAGATCTTGCCCGGCGGTAAAAGCGCGACCTGCGCCGGTAATAATCACCACAGCAATATTGTCATCCGTGGCGGCACTACTCAGGGCATCGCCAGCAGCGTCGTATTGATCGTCATTAAATGCGTTGAGGGCATCGGGACGATTAAGGGTGATGGTTAGAACGCGGTTTTCGTTTTTTAAAATGACGCAAGGGTTTTCTTTCATGTGGTTTCCAAAATTATTATTACGACTATTTAATTATTCAGGTGATAAACCGGGGTGCTTTCCTGCTGCAGATTAACCTGAACACTTAAACAGACGGTGCAGTAGTGTGCCGGCCGACAACATCAATGCCGAAGCTGATTTTTCAACTGCCATATCTCACTCCCTGTCATTATTATTAGTGTTTTGCTGATAAAGCCCGGGGTAGGTTGCGAGCTTTAATTTTTTTAAATGTATTACCTCTGATGTGCTCAATATTTATTGTGGTTATTTTATTTCGTTCAATTAGAGAGCTTTTTATTATTTTAAGCAAGCGAATGCTGAATAACGAGTGAGGGCA
>CAYWXW010000049.1:8495-23351 GCA_964462265.1 uncultured Porticoccaceae bacterium
TTAGAGAGCTTTTTATTATTTTAAGCAAGCGAATGCTGAATAACGAGTGAGGGCAAAGAGGTCTTGTGGATGGTGGAGTGAGGGCAGAGTGGCTGAAAGGGTTACAGCGGGTGTCGGTCGTTAGTGTGTTCCAGGCAGGGTTATGAATGAGATTCAAAAAGGCCTAGTGAATAGGGAGAGTGCAAATTAGAGCGTAACAAAGAGGGCCGTAGACGACCCCCTTGTTTGGTCAGCAAGCCGTGCTTACATGCCTTCGAGAATAACACCGAGTTTGGCAGCATCTGAGCGTGTCAGCGTAATACCGTCGGGGTGCTCTTCGCGGGCAGAAAGGTTGCTATCGACGGGCTGAACATCAGCATCGATGCTGGTAACAATGGAGCCGTTGGCATCTTCGAGGGTGACGTTGCCGTCCAGGTCCATTCGGCCGTACAGTTGGCCGGTACTTGATCCGCTCATTTTCAGTTTCCTTGGTTGGTGTATTGCCACTGCAATATCGGTTTTAGGTGGAAGTATTGATAATTTTGGAATGGCGATGATAAAGACAGGGGCGGCCTCGGGCAAGTGATGGATGGCTGCGCTTTGATCCGGATCAATGTTGCTCTTATGAATGAGTTACCTCGCTTGAAAAGGGCGAGCTGAAGTAGGGAGTAGAAGCGTTGATAGCCTTGCTGGCTGGACTTTTTAGCGGGATGCTCGGCACTTGCCATCAGCGGCGGCGGCGAAATACGCCATTGACCTGATGGTGCTTGCCACGTCATAATCGAGAGCTGAATTTTTAATCTAAGCCTGTGTTTCTAGCGCTTGATAATGGGTGTCTTACACCTGTGTCACTGTCAGCTCTAGGGCCTGGTTTAAGCACTTATTAACCCTGTTTATTAACTTTGAGGTAGTTTTACTATGGCCAAATCAAAACAAGAAGCTGGTAAGGATGGCGTTGCCCAGCTCAGTTCTTTTGACCCCACCACTGGGGGTAGCAAGCATTCGCAGTCCTATTACGATGCGATAAAAGCAAAATTTGCCGAAGAGCGCGATTTGCGTTTGAACTATCGGCCCGAAGGTACCGGACAATTCAACTCTAATCTGGATGGTGATTTAGCTCATTTCGGTGAAGATTCTTACAATCGCGATGTTAAAGAACGCGATGCTCTGACCGATACCGTGGAAGTGCTCTTCATTGGTGGTGGTTTTTCTGCTTTGCTAACGACTTCGCAGTTGCGTGACATTGGTGTTGAAAGCATTCGCATCGTTGAGCGCGGTGCCGACGTTGGTGGTACCTGGTACTGGAACCGCTACCCGGGCGCGGCTTGTGACGTGGTTTCCTACGACTACTTGCCTTTGCTCGATGAGATGGACTATGTCCCCAAAGATCGCTATGCCAAGGCGCCTGAGATTTACGAGCATTGCCAGGCGATTGCGAAGAAGTATGACCTTTACGATCTCGCCGTTTTCCAGACCACTGTGACGTCTACCGTCTGGAATGAAGAGGAGAATTTATGGCATGTGAAAACCGATCGCGGCGATCACATGAAAGCGAAATTCGTTATTTGTGCCAATGGCCCCATGTCCAAGCCGAAGCTGGCGAAAATTAATGGCATCGAGCGCTTCAAAGGGCATTCTTTCCATACCTCGCGCTGGGATTATGAGTACACGGGTAAAGACCTTGAAAATTTGAAAGATAAGCGCGTTGCCATTATTGGCACCGGTGCAACGGCCGTTCAGGCTGTGCCTCAGCTGGCGAAGATGGCGAAAGAACTGTATGTCATCCAGCGCACACCCTCGTCTATCGATATTCGCAATGACTGGCCGACCGATCCTAACTGGGCGCGTAAGTTGCAGCCAGGCTGGCAGGCCAAACGTCGTCAACGCACCATTGACGGGCCGGTAATGACAGAAAAGCAAAAGAAAGCCCGCGATGCCATGACCAAGGAGGAGCGAGTTCAGAAACAGGAAAATGCTAACATCGATTACATGATGTGGATTCACGAACGCATTGAGGACATCGTAGAGGATAAAGCAACGGCTGATTCATTGAAGCCCTGGTATATGTTCATGTGTAAACGCCCCTGTTTTCACGATGAGTACCTGCCTTCGTTCAACCAGCCCAATGTTCATCTGGTTGATACCCACGGTAAGGGTATTCACGAAATTACTGAAAAGGGCCCTGTCTTTGAAGGTAAAGAATACGAAGTTGATTTGATTATTTATGCCACGGGCTTTGAGGTACAGAAGACTGGTATTTACAATCAGATTATTGGCAAGAATGGTCAGGAAATTAATGACAAATATAAGGATGGCATCCGCACCTTGTTTGGCATTCAGTCTGCCGGTTACCCCAACATGTTTATCATGGCGGGCTATCAGGCTTCCTTCCAGTTCAACATTACCGATGTTCTACAGGTGCAGGGTAGGCGTATTGCCGATTGTATCGATTATGCGCGCAAGAACAACTGCAAATCTATCGATATCACCCCAGAAATTGAGGAGTGGTGGGTGCAGGAGGTGATTAACCACCGTGGTAAAACAGACCGTAATAAGGACTGTACGCCGGGTTACTATAACTTTGAGGGCGAAGATAATCGCCGTCAGGATGGTACCTACAACGGTGGCTTCAAGCGCTATATTGAGTTAATCGATGAGATGAAAGGTAAAATTGGTGATGCGTTTATTACCACCTAATGTTACTCGCTAAGTCTCTACCTTCAGTGGGCTAATCAGTCACTGAAATAAAAAAGCGCGAACTGTCATTGACGGGTTCGCGCTTTTTTTTGCCTGTGTATTTTGTCTTTGTCCCTCTTTTCCGCTCTAAGGGGTATTCGAGAAAAGCGGGATTTCAGGCGGCGAGTTCTTGCTTTTCGAGTATATGATGCTGATAACTGGCGATAAAGTCCGCTACCTGAGCCGAGGCTTTGGCGCGAAAGTGCCTGTGCCAGTATCTGGCCAGGCCCGGTAGATCGTCATCCGCCGGCAGGGCTTGCTCAGCGCGGCGATAGATCAGCCAGGCGATGGCCGTGGCGTATTTTAGATTGCTGATTAATTCACCATGGGGGTCGCGGATAAAGCTGTGTTGACCGGCCAGGCCGCGAACCCTGCTCGCCAATTCGGGGTGGTGAATAAGGTATTTATCCCACACGGCGCGGTGGGTATTGGGGGAAATACGGTAGATGCCCAGTAGCCTGCCACATTTGAGGCTTAGCCCCATACTGGATTCTTGGGCGACAGTGCCAAGGAGGAGGTTTTCATGGGCGGGCGCCCAGTCATCGATTGACCTTAATGTGTCACGAACAATTAGCTGGCGAAACTCATCGGCTGCAAAGAGCATGGTTTTCTTCGACCCCGTCAGTTTATCTGAATAAATCTAACAATTGATTTAATTTTTAACAGCTTAGCATTACTATTTCAACCATTTTTTAAAAATCATGCGTAACTTTGCACTTATTTTTGAACCTTGCCGGGTGTCTTCTTTTTATTTTCGTCGCCAGAGGTTTTAAGAAGCGACTCTACGTTTCTTAAAACGCTGAAATAAGGTATAAAAACGCCATGAAAATACCGAAACGCATTAAACCCCTGGTTGAAGATGGCATCGTTGACGAAGTCATTGGCCCGCTAATGAGTGGCAAAGAGGCCGACGTCTTTATTGTGCGCTGTGGTCAGCATATCCGCTGTGCCAAAGTTTACAAAGAGGCGGCCAAGCGCAGTTTCAAACAAGCGGTGAAATACCAGGAGGGTCGCAAGGTGCGCAACACGCGGCGAGCGCGGGCCATCGAGAAGGGCTCCAGGTTCGGCCGCAAGCAGCAGGAGGAGGTTTGGCAGAATGCCGAGGTCGATGCCCTCTATCGCCTGGCGAGAGCCGGGGTGCGGGTACCGGAGGCCTACGGCTGTTTTGACGGCGTGCTGATTATGGAGCTGGTGACGGACGGTGAGGGGGATGTGGCACCGCGTCTCAACGATGTGACGCTTACTGAGGAGCAGGCTCTTGAAGATCACGCGGTGATGATGCACTACGTGATGTTGATGCTCTGCGCGGGCCTGGTGCACGGTGACTTGTCCGAATTTAATGTGCTGGTCGATGAATACGGCCCGGTGATTATCGACTTACCCCAGGCGGTAGACGCGGCAGTCAATAATAATGCCGAGGCGATGTTGGCCCGCGATGTCGACAATATCACTCAATACTACGGGCAGTACGCCCCTCAATTACTACAAACCCGCTATGCCAAAGAAATATGGGCGCTGTTTGAAGACGGTGCCTTACACCCAGAAGTGGAACTCAGTGGCGAGTTTGAGGATGACACCGGCCTGGCTGATGTTGATGCGGTGCTACTCGAAATTAAAGAGGCTCTGGCAGAAGAAGAGAGCCGTCTGGAGCGACTGCGGGAGGCAGATGAAGCCTGAAGAGCGGTGGGTCTGGGATCACTAGTCTTGGGATCAACTAGTCCTGGGGTCAACCTGGCATTGCCTGGAATTAATACTGTTTAGTGATCGAGTTTAACCGGCTTTCTTAGGGATTTCGTTCTGCCGTGTTTGGTTTTACTGTCCATGCGCTTACGCTGAGAATTGCGCGAGGGCCGGGTGGGGCGACGGGTTTTGGGTGCCTGAGCCCCTGCAGTAATAAAGGCCTGTAGCCGTTCTAGCGCAGCCGTGCGGTTTTTTTCCTGAGTTCGGAATTGCTGAGCTTTAATCACCAGCACACCCTCTTTAGTCACCCGGCTGTCGCGGCTATTAAGCAGACGCTCTTTGACCTCATCAGGTAGTGATGAGGTCTTGATGTTAAAGCGCAGATGCAGGGCGGAAGACACTTTGTTGACATTTTGCCCGCCAGCGCCCTGGGCGCGAATCGCCGTGAATTCCACTTCCTGCAGAGGAATGCTGAGCCGGGGTGTGATGGTTAACATGGGATTCGGGGCTTACTTACCACATTAAATCGTCGGGGATTTTGTAATCCGCATAGGGATCATCCTCTTCGACTATCTCAGGGTCTTTATCTGCTTTGAAAATAATGCGCTCGGGATCGCGTTCAGCGATTCTCTCGGCGACCGGGCTGGGCACGATGATGTATTTATCACCCAGTTTGACAATGGCGACAACGCCCCGGCTCAAGCGTCCGACCTGGGCTGTATCAACGTAGATACGTTTGATGTGCCTGCCATCGCTGAAGTTGAACTGCTGGTCGCCTGTCGCTGCAATAGCATTCATTTCGATGAGTTGCTTTATTTGTGCAGCGAAGGCTTTGCGCTGAGCCTTTTCATTGCGCTGCTGGTTAAGCAATTTATCTTTAGCCGTTTTGTCAGCTTTGGCCTGAGCCGCCTGCAATTTATTGTCATCGACAGCGGTCTGTTTACTATTGCGCTGGATTTTGTCCTGCTTGCGCTTTGCTTTGACCGCCAGCTTGGCTTTCTTGCTGTCGACTAAGCCGGACTTTTGTAGTTGATCGAGTAGTGAATTTGCCATGTGAACTCAAAGCGGGAATATAAAGGGCTATTGTAATTGAGGTTGATGTCATTTTTCTATGAAACAGCGACTTCTTGTATTTCGGTTGCTGCTACTTGCTGAGGGCGGGGATCCAAATTAAGCAGAAACGATTGATATGCCCAGTAATAAAGGGGTTGAGATCGCTGCTGCCACATTCGCTGCAAGGTGTTTAGGGTGTTGGCCGATTTTTGAACCATGCTTACATGCCCCCATGAATGCGTATGATGAGAGTATGAGAGGGGCCAGGGCAACGCTACTCAGTTTTGGTAGTATTCCTTTAATAATCATGACTGCGATTAATGAGTAGGCGACCAGCATAAAAAAAGCATAGGTCAGACTACTCTTATGGGTGCCATACACGATGGGGAAAGTCCTGCGGCCAACGCTTTTATCCGCGTTTATGTCGGGATATTGGTTTAACAGCAGCAGATTGTTGTTCAGGCAAAAGGGAATTAATGATATTAACCAGGGCAGGGGCTCGAGAGAGCTGCTCAATAGCGTATGAGTGCCTATAACCATCAAGATGCCAAAACCCAGGCCCGGGGCAATTAGACATAAAAAGGGTGAGCGATTAAGCCATGGGGAATAACTAATAATCAGCAAGACACCTGCAACACCTATGGGCAAGATGTGAGTACCGTATTGCAGGATGAAAAAAGCACCAATACCGATGGTTAATGCCAGCGCTATCAATCCTGATATGAGGACTGCGACAGCCATTTTAGGCTGCCGCTGTAGTGCGCCACTGCCCCCGCTAAAGGCAGTTTTTGTTGTTATAAAATCGAGTCCGCTTTTGTAATCAGCGTATTCATTTAGAGTGTTTACGCTGATATGAGCGGATATCGCCCCGATTAATATGAGAAATACGGTTAAAAGCTTGAGCGGCTCCTGTGTTGAGAATGCCGTGCTGAAGCCCAAAAAAACACAGACAAAACTAAGGATGAGGAAGGTGGGGCGAAATGTTTGAAGTAGCACTTTTAACGACATTTTGCGTTTTAGCTATTGGCTGAGGGTGTATATTAACGGCTTGCCTTCTTCTCTGCACACTTTTGGCTGAGTAAGAAAGATCTTTTACTAATGCGTTAGAAATAATCTACACGCAAAAAATTAATAACCATTGAATGGAGAAACCCATGATTACAGGTATGCCGCGCATTGCCATTGCAGTGCATGATTACCCCGCTGTCGTCAGTTTGTTTAGAGATAAATTCGGTATGCCCGTTATCGATTTATCGAAAAGTAGCACCCCTGAATACGGTGCCGCACTGGGCATGTGTGTGCCCGAGGGTGGCAGTAACATCGAGCTGATGTCTCCCGTCGACCCGAATACGCCGCTGAGTAAAAGCCTGCAAGGTTTTCTCGATCGCCGTGGCCAGGGCTTGTTTGCCCTTATGCTCGAAGCACCCGTGCCCGATGATGAGGCGCAAGTGCTAGCAGAGCGTGGGCTTAATGTTATGCCTTTAATGCCAGGTGCCTTCGGGCGGGATGTTCACCCCAGCTCGACCCATGGGGTGTTGATTCGTGTTTATCCGGTGGACTCCTTTGCGACTAAATATAAAGGCCCGCTTGACGAGCGCGATGGCCCCCGCGTGTCGGGTATTAGCCGTGTCATTGTTGCCGTGGAAGATCTCGATCATGCCGTCGAGGCTTATGGGACTCAGTTTAATATGGCGATGGACGCAAGCCAGATTGATGCCGAACGCGGTGTGCGTGCAGCGATTTGTCGCCCAGCATCGGGTGGCGTAATAGAACTGGTGGCCGTTGACGACCCGACTCGGCCCTTCGCCAATGCCATCGCCGAATTTTTGGAAAACCGCCGAGAGGGTATGTATGCACTGGTATTACAGACGAGTGATGTGCCTGCGACGCAGAAGATGCTTGTCGAGCGAGGGCTAGCGGTGAGTGTTTCTACCGACTCCCCAGACGTGCTGGAGGTGGATCAGCAGGCGACATTTGGTGCTTTAATCCGTATTGAGGCGGGGTAGTTACTGGGCCAGTTGTTTTACAGGATGTTATCACCTGGCAGGGTTCATACTGTTGTCATAAATAACGGGTTGAATTTATGCAGGTCAGCCTGCTTTTTTTTATGTATTCTTTGCCCTTTAAAGCAGGGTGTTTACACGGATAAACACCCTGCTTTTCTTACTTGTACTGAGGCTTTCGAGTTAAGAGTCTGACTGATTTTTAATGCTGTTTTTTGCCTTAAATGTGGGTTTACTTGTGTGTTTTTTCATATATAGTGAATACAGCCTGAAAATAGTACTTTTCTTGTGACTGGAATTGTGAACCTTTTTATTGCTTGCACGATCGCTAGTCATCAATAAAAATTGCGTTTAACGGCTAAGGACAGCCAGATAACGGCTTAAATAAACAGTTTTTTACTCTTAAAGAGTAAAGCTTAAAAAGGTTTTACAATATGTCTAGTGCAACAGGTACGGTGAAATGGTTTAACGCTGATAAAGGTTACGGTTTTATCGAGCAAGAAAACGGTCCCGATGTTTTTGTTCATTTTCGCTCCATTGTTGGTGATGGTTTTAAATCACTCAATGAGGGTCAGCGAGTTGAGTTTGATGTGACTCAGGGTCAGAAGGGTCCACAGGCGGAGAATGTAACGCCGCTGTAATTTTTCAAGGGTTCCAGCAGGAACTCTCTTGAATAAGAACGCTATTCGGGTCAGGCTATTTCAGCTGACTCGAATTTTATATCATTCCCACAGAACGGTTGTTTTTAAAGTATTCTCCCAGCAGGCGGTACTCACTGTCTCGGGGGCTTTTTGCGCGCCATAAAAGTCCAATCTCACGCCATACACCCCTCTCAGAAAACTCTTTTGTCGATACGTTCTTTGTGCCCGACAGTATACCCTCGTTAATCGCCATTTCAGGTAATAGTGAAACCCCCACCCCGTTGGCCACCATGGGTACGATGGTGTGCAGGCTTGTCGCTTCAAAGGCGAGGGACAGCTGACTACTTTGCAATTTGCAGGCTTCCAGTGCGTGGTCGCGCAGGCAATGACCGTGCTCGAGTAAGAGAATATCCTGACCTTGAAGGTCGCGGGTTCTGAGTTGTTTGACGTCCCCAAGAGGGTGACCAGTGGGATAGGCCAACACAAAGGGGTCATTAAACAAGTGGTAGCTGGTGGTGTTGTTGACGGGGTAGGGCAGGGCCAGTAGCAGTACATCCAGCTCGCCCTGCAACAGTAAGTTTGCCAGGTTCTCTGACAAATCCTCGCGAATGAGTAATTGCAGTTCGGGGAAATCCTGGTGCAGGATAGGTAGTACCTTGGGCAGTATGAAGGGTGCTATTGTTGGGATAATGCCAATCCGCACCGGATTGCTGAGGGGCGTTTGAGCCCGTACTGCGTCCTCTTTTAAAGCTTCGATGTCGCTGAGAATATGCTGTGAACGAGCAATAATTTTTTGGCCAATATCGGTAATTAATACCTGTTTATTACTGCGTTCTAGCAGGGTGGCACCGAGTGTTTGCTCGAGTTCATTAATCCCTGCACTGAGGGTCGACTGGGTAACAAAACAGGCTTTGGCCGCTTTGCCAAAATGCAGACTTTGCGCCACGGCACAGAGGTAGCGGAGTTGTTTTAGAGTAGGTTGTGATGCCATTGAAAAAACCGATCAGTTGATATTAAAAAATTCATTTTACCGATTGTAGGTCAGGCGGATATTGTGCCGCAAGTTCATTAAAGAGCTGGTATGCTGATGGAGCTACACAAAAGCTTTATCTCTGAATAACAACTGAAAGGAGAATATTGATGTCACTTAAAGACACTCAAACTGAACAGAATTTAAAAGATGCCTTTGCCGGTGAATCTCAGGCTAACCGTCGCTACTTGTACTTCGCCGCCAAGGCGGACGTTGAAGGCTATAACGACGTAGCAACAGTATTTCGTTCTACCGCTGAAGGTGAAACTGGACATGCTCACGGCCATCTTGAGTATCTCGAAGAGACGGGCGATCCTGCCACAGGCCTGCCCATTGGCTCTACTTCAGACAATCTGAAGGCAGCCGTTGCTGGTGAGACTCACGAGTACACTGATATGTACCCCGGTATGACCAAAACGGCCCGTGAAGAAGGCTTTGATGAGATCGCCGACTGGTTTGAGACGCTGGGTAAAGCGGAGCGTAGCCACGCTAACCGTTTTCAGAAAGCTCTCGATACCTTAGACGACTAAGATCAAATTAAGGCTGGCTAGGGTTTCTACACTAGCCGGTTTTTAGCTGATCGATTACAGGGCTTTGGTGTGATACCAAGGCCCTGTATTTTTTAGGGCACAGATTTACCACTAGATTTAGGGGCAATGTTGTCGCGCCTTATTGTTGCGACTTTATAGAGGGGAAGAAAATGCGAGAAGGTAGTCTGGAAGCACCCACAAGACATCCGCTCGACTGGCAGTCAGAGTCATTTTGGGACAAACAGGATCTCGAGACCGAGCTTGAGCGCGTCTACGATATTTGCCACGGCTGCCGTCGTTGTGTGAGCTTATGCGATTCCTTTCCAACATTGTTCGACCTGGTTGACGAGTCGGATACTCTGGAGGTCGATGGCATTGATAAGGGCGATTACAACAAGGTCGTTGATCAGTGCTTTATGTGTGACATGTGCTATATGAGCAAATGCCCCTATGTGCCGCCCCATGAATGGAATATTGACTTCCCCCATTTGATGTTGCGCGCCAAAGCTCATAAATTTAAAGAGCAGGGCGCCTCTTTCCGCGATAAGACGCTGACGAGCACAGATACTGTGGGCAAGCTCGCCACCATCCCACTGGTGGATATTACGGTTAACGCACTCAATAGTAACGCGTTGTTTAGAAAGGCTTTTCAGTCGGCGATGGGTGTACACAAAGACGCACCGGTGCCGCGCTACCACAGTAAAACCTTACGTAAATCGGTAAAACACCTTGGCGACACTATCAGCCCCAAAGCCGTTGGTGAGACCACGGGTAAAGTGGCTTTGTACGCCACCTGTTACGGCAACTACAACAGTCCGGAGCTGGGCGAAGATTTTTATCGCGTCTTCCAGCACAACAATATTCATATTGAACTGGTGCCTAAAGAACAGTGCTGTGGCATGCCGAAACTTGAGCTCGGCGATCTCGACGCCGTGGCTCGCGCTAAAGAAGCGAACATCCCGGTGTTGGCCAAGTTGGTTGATGAAGGCTTTGATCTGATTGCCCCGGTGCCATCTTGCGTGCTGATGTATAAGCAGGAGCTACCTTTGATGTTCCCCGATGATGCGGACGTACAAAAGGTGAAAGACGCTTTTTATGACCCCTTTGAGTATCTCCACCTGCGCCACAAAAAGGGTGAGTTCAATACTGAATTTGTCCGTAGTCTGGATAATATTAGCTATCACGTGGCCTGCCATCTGCGCGTGCAAAATATCGGCATGAAAACCCGGGATATTCTCGCCCTGGTACCCGATACCACGATACATCCGCAGCAGCGTTGCTCCGGTCACGATGGCACCTATGCGGTGAAAGAAGAAACCTACGACAAGGCGGTGAAAATTGCCCGCCCGGTGGTGCGCAAAGTTAACGCACTGAAGTCCGAGCACTTATCTAGCGATTGCCCGATGGCGGCGACCCATATTGCGGATTTGGCCGAAACCGGTGAAAACCCCGAACATCCCATGACATTGTTACGCATGGCCTACGGTATTTAGGAGTACAGAGTGAAGAAGTTAAGCAGGCAGGATTTATGGTCGCTGGAAGAGTATTCCGAGCGCAGGGTACAGTTTCGCAATGAGGTGATGGCCCACAAAAAGAATCGTCAGGTGGCTCTGGGTGATCACGCCCGTTTATATTTTGAAGACCCAACAACTATCCGTTATCAAATTCAGGAGATGTTGCGTATTGAAAAAATCTTTGAAGCGGCCGCTATTCAGGAAGAGCTGGATGCCTACAACCCCCTGATTGGCGACGGCAGCAACTGGAAGGCGACTTTCATGCTCGAATATGCCGACCCCGATGAGCGTGCTGTTGCACTTACTCGGTTGTTGGGCATAGAAGATAAGGTCTGGGTGCAGGTGGGTGATTTGGCCAAAGTTTATGCCATAGCCGACGAAGATATGGACAGAGAGAACGACGTTAAAACCTCTGCCGTCCATTTTATGCGCTTCGAGTTGAGCGTTGCTATGGTTGTCGAACTAAAGACAGGGGCACCACTGCAGATGGGTATCGACCACGCCAATTACCCCATGCCGGCAGTCACGGTAGTGGCCGACGTTAGCCAGTCTTTGGCCGCTGATCTCGACGATGTTTCAATCAACTGAATGACTCTTCTTCTCAAGCCCTTTCGAGTAAGGGGCTTGGGATGCTCGCCTTTTATCGTTACTGCCTGCACCTACATCCTGGATTTACAACATATCCGCTGATTCGATATAGTAGTTCTACGGCGTGTCATAAATACGCCCCATATCCATAATTTTTTTGTCTATAGTTTTATCGCCCCCTCTACGGCAATCCCCTTGTTGCTCAACTACACTCATTAAAACAGTGCTTTATTTTTTTCAATTGCTACATTCAAAAAAATAAAAAGGGGACGGCTAATGGATCGATATTTTTTTATCAGTGGTGATCTCGACGATATGGACAGGGTTGAAAAGGAACTTGAAAATGCTGGTGTAAGCACTGCGCAGATTCATGTTCTTAGCAAGGATGATGAGGGCGTGGCGCGCCGTGACTTACATGAAGTGCATGCCTTTATGCAGACCGATGTTGTTCGCTCAGGTCTACGCGGTGCTATCGTCGGCGTGGTTGCTGCAGTTTCGGTGCTGCTTTTCGCTCATTACTCCTCGGCAACTGAAAACATTGGTTGGCTACCCTTTGTCTTCCTATCTATTGTACTTCTGGGTTTCTGCACCTGGGAGGGTGGGTTCTTTGGTTTCCAGGTACCCAATGCCCAGTTCAAACAGTTTGAAGAGGTGCTAACGCAGGGTTGGCATGTGTTCTTTGTTGATGTTAACGAACGACAGTTGCCTGTGTTACAGGGCGTGACCGATCGCCATCGAGGTTTAAAACCTGCGGGTGTCGGCAGCTCTTCACCCCATTGGATTATTGGTTGGCAGAATCAATTCCAGAAGTTTGTACATTGGGCACCTTGAAGAAATAGCATAACGATACATACGATCAACACTAAGGGTGGCTTTTTAGCCACCCTTTTTTATTCTTTTTCGCCATATGTTATCAAGCGGCTAGAGTTTTCTAATGTCTTGTCTGCAGAGCAGAGGGCGGGTGTTAAGTTTATTTGACTTGGGGCGTGACCAAACGCTCAAACTCCAATAGCTTCTATTAATATTGTCGAATGCAGATATTTTTTCGTTTACAGTGTTTTAGCGTAAATTTTACTGTGCAGTTTATTACTGGCATTATTTTATCACCTAATAAGAAGAGGTACGACGCGTTATGAGTATGGATGAATCAAAATCTGTAACAACATTAGAAAGCACTGAGTTCGGTGACTATGATTTCGCAATAGGGGCTGTGTTGAGTGAGTCCTGGGAGAGAACAAACGGTTTAAAAGGTTCTTTTTGGGCAGCGGGTGCGATTGTTTTTTTGGTGATGATAGCCCTTGGTGGGGTTGTTGGTGGTGGCAGTGCTGTACTTGTTGGCAGCGATGATGTGATAGCAGGGGGCCTGTCGTCAATTCTGTTACAGCTAGTGATTATGGCGGTAATGTATCCATTTATGGCGGGGATTATGATGCTGGGCATAGAGCGCTCGGTAGATTTGCCCCTTTCCTACAAAAGTGTGTTCGGCTATTTTGCCTATACTCTACCGCTCTTAGGTGCTGCAGTTTTGATGTCGATTTTAGTTGCCATCGGCTTTTTGCTGCTTATTATCCCCGGTATTTATTTATCGCTGGCCTATATGTTTGCAGTGCCATTAGTGGTGGAGAAAAACCTCGGTATTTGGGATGCGATGGAGACGTCTCGTAAAGCGGTGACCAGCCACTGGTTTAAATTATTTTTTCTATTTTTGATAATGAGCATTATTTTTATTATCAGCGCTCTTCCGTTCGGTATTGGCCTTATTTGGACCTATCCGATGATGGTTGCCATGATGGGTGTCATGTACCGTGATATTTTCGGTGTCGAGGCTGTGGATACGTCACTTCAGCACTAGCGTCTGAAAATTTAAGCCGCCTATGGCTGAAGGCTCTTATGAAAACCCCGTCGGCGGCATTTTTATAGCCGTAATTTAGGTCTTTATGACTGAGCTAATTCTTTTACTAGCTCAGCGCGCTGCTCGATGGGTGCGTAGTTGAAGTTGATCGTAATGCGATCTACCAGACCGACATAACGCTCTTTGATTAAGGGAACTATTTTGTCGGGCTCGCCGACGACAGCAAAGGTGTTGAGAATTTCATCCTCAATTAAATCCCCCATATCTGACCAGCGCCCTTGTTTTGACATCAAGTTTAATTGCGGTTGTAACTGTTCCCAGCCGTGAGCTTCTAAAACCCGGCGATAGGCGGGGGTAGAGGCATAAAAAGCAATGCGCTCTTTAATGGCGCGGCGAGTCTTTTCGAATGCTTCTTCGTTTTGACCGGATACGACAAATACGGGGTAGGATAATTCGAAATCCTGACGTGATAGCCCCCGTTTGGCCAGACCTTTTTCAATCACTGGCAGAGTATGGTTGCGTAAGTAGTGCGTTGAGGTTAGAGGATGCACGAGCATACCCTGGCAAAGATCAGCGGCGACCTCGGTCATCTTCGGCCCAACAGCAGCGAGGAACACGCGAGGTGGGCCAAACTCACTGGGCTTGGGCGTAAATACCGGCGTCATTAGTGTGTGTTGGTAGAACTCGCCGCGAAAATCCAAAGGCTGCCCCTCGTACCAATTGGCCCAGATGGCCTGCATGGCCTCAATCATCTCGCGCATGCGTGGTGCTGGGTGAGACCAGGGCATTGAGAATCGTTTTTCGATATGGGCTTTTATCTGTGAACCGAGGCCGAGAATAAAGCGTCCCTGGGAGTAGCCATTCAGGTCGTTGCCAATGGCGGCGAGGTTAAGGGGGTTGCGTGCAAAGGCCACGGCAATAGCCGTCATTAAGTCAATATTTTCGCTGTGCTCGGCGGCCAACACCAGTGGCAAGAAGGGATCGTGCCCTGTCTCCAGTGTTTGGGCACCCGTAAACCCGGCCCTGGCTAGTTCTTTAACCTGGGAGGTGATCTTATCCATGCCGATAGGTAGTTCGCCGTCAACTTTCACTCTTCATCACCTTAAATTATTGTTGTACTGGCAGCTTACAACAGGCCGGCTAGACCTGTCCTGTCGGTGGGGCTTCGTTACTTGTTTACTGGCGGCCTGAAAGATACCTGGGATGACAATGTGTCTGCTCCGTGTTAGATTGCCGCGCGGCCAATGGGG
>CAYWXW010000050.1:0-13277 GCA_964462265.1 uncultured Porticoccaceae bacterium
TTAGGTAAGATCCCGAAGGTTGGCCCTGCTGGCTCGAAAACCTCGTTAGCGACCTGCCTTGCTAAGCAAATAAAAAATAAAAATAGTCCTGGTTGTCTATCCCTCATGAGTGGGAAATAACTCTCGCGCAAGAACCTCGCTCCATATCACCCTCTTCCCAAGGAGGTGCTCCCACTACATGAAGGGGGCTTGCTACACCTTGCCAGCACTGAAATTACATTATTAACCGTGAATTTTTAATAGGAATACGTCGTATGGAAGCATCATTAGGTCCTTTTGTTATTCGGTACCGATGGCCAATCATTATTCTCACCATTTTAAGTGTATTTGCCTGCATTTATGGCGCGACGCAGCTGCGCTTTACCAATGATTATCGAATTTTCTTTGGCGATAAAAACCCTCAACTCCAGGCCTTTGATCAATTCCAGGACATGTATGGAAAACAAGACAGCATACTCATTGCGGTAGCCTCCAAGTCTGGCGATATTTTTACTGCAAAAAACCTTGCAGCCATTCAGACGCTTACGGAAAAAGCCTGGGAAACACCCTACTCTTCCCGCGTAGACTCTCTCTCCAATTATCAACATACCGAAGTAAAAGGTGATGAGCTTCTGGTAGAGCCTCTTTTTGAAGATCAGTCGGAACTGAGCCCTACAAAAGTTCAGTGGATCAAAGAGGCGGTGATGTCAGAACCTCTGCTGGTGAGCAGACTTATCTCTGAGCAAGGCCATGTTACCGCAGTGAACATCACTATGAATCTACCCGAGGATTCCGCCGCCCCGGAGTCCGAAGCTGTCAATTATGCCCGCCAACTTGCTTCAGAACTGGAAGCTGAAAACCCAGACCTGGATACCTACTTATCGGGCCAGACGGATCTCAATATTTCCTTTTTCGAAGCCGCGATGTATGACTCGAAAACGCTGATACCGGTCATGTTTGGCTTGCTCATTCTGATGTTAGCAGTGGCCACTCGCTCCCTTTGGGGTACCATCGGCACACTTCTGGTGGTCAGCTTTTCCGTTATTTTTTCTATGGGAGGAGCCGGTTTTCTAGATATTTTGCAATCCAACACCACTGGTGCTGTCCCCATAGTGGTCCTTACCCTCGGCGTTGCAGACAGCATTCATTTATTGGTGAGCTTTTTTCACGAATGGGCAAAAAACGGCGATAAAGAAAAGGCCCTAAATGAATCAATACGCATCAATTTTCAACCGATTTTTCTAACCAGCCTAACCACCGTCATTGGTTTTCTCAGCCTTAATTTCAGCGAATCCCCGCCCATGCACGACATGGGAAATATGGTTGCTTTAGGCGTCACCGCCGCATTTTTTTATTCCATTTTTTCACTGCCTGCATTTCTATCGGTAGTACCATTAAAACGCCACGAGGTTTCCGAGCAACAGGAAGAAATAATGGATTCCCTGCACCGCCTGACTCGAGATTACCGGCATACCTTACTGGCTATTTTTGTATTGGGCGGGATAGGCCTTGGCTTAGTTATTCCGACTACCAGTTTTAACGATCTTTTCGCCGAATATTTTGGCGAAGAAATTGAAGTGCTTCGACAAGAAAATCCCCAAAGGACCTCCTAAAAAACTACTGAACCGTTGTACACCTGGATTATCCTTTACGGCCCACATCATGGTATTGAGAATAACTAACCGCTTTATTTTGTTGGGATATTTTAAAGCATATGCCAATGCAATTGGACCTCCCCAATCTGCTACAACAAGCGTGATATTATCCAAATTGAGAGACTTCATAAATTGCTCGAAATTAAGTGCATGGCTTTTTGGTAAGTAATCCCAATCATAAGGCTTATCTGATAGCCCAAATCCTATATGATCAAGAGCAATACAACGGTTCGTGTTACTCAAAGCTTTAATTTGGTTGCGAAATTCAAAAGACCAACCGGGATTTCCGTGCACGAAGACAATTGGTTCTCCTTGACCTTCATCTACATAATGCATATGTCCCATAGGCAAGTTCAAAAAATTGGGATTGAACGGATATTCTGTTCTATCAAGCCATGTCCACTTTTTTTGTATACTTTCTCTTTCCATTTTCAGTTTTTTATTTTTGGAATAGCTTCTTTATTCAATTGATTGAAAATGAATTGTGGCGCTAAACGGCTCATTAATTTTAGTTGAGAAGATAAACCTGGCGTAATTTCTTCCTTGTTTTTCTTTTTCGCGACCGCTTCAATATCGTCACCGATCAAACCAATGGGGCATTCCGATTGAATGGTGATACCCTTGTTAAGCGGGAATAATGTTTCAATTTCATCGATCATCATATCGAGTTTTTTATCACCACCGAAAACAATATCTTTCTCCTGAAAATCAGAAGTAAAGTTCATGGTGACAAACGCATTAACGCCCGTCGTGCCTATGTAGTAATTACGACGACCCGCTCGCGAATACTGACCACAACCCACCGGCCCGTGGGAAATATGGATCATATCTTTGATCGGCCCCCACACTACACCTTTGGAACCAGCGTAGGCACAGCCGCGGATGGTCATCATTCCAGGCAGGGATTTTTTGTTGGAGGTAATACATTTTTTTGCTTGTTCAGCTTCGTGGTCGTTCAACGCTAAATGCGCGGCGCGATCAGCTTTCGCTTTCTCAGGATAAATTTCCAGTACTTCCTGAATAAGCGCTTCAGTTTCTTCTTTCGTCATGACAGTCATGATCTGTCTCCTCAATGATAGGGTAACAGGGTCCAAGGTAGTGGCTGCCGATGGTCGACAACCACTAACCAGGCCCACCTGATAGGGCCAATCTGCCCTATCCCTTCAAAAAACATCTTCCGTGAAATAAATGTCTTCCCTAATAAGCTGACAATCAGCGTGCCTAGGCTTCTGCAGTCGCCGTTTGCCCGACAATGCTTTCGTCCTCTTCGTCCATGACACCAAATTCCATCAATAGCTCTTCGAGCTGATCCATGGTGATAGGCGTCGGAATAATGAACTTCTCGTTCTCGTAAATTTTACGCGCCAGGGTTCGATACTCATCAGCCTGCTTCGAAGCTGGGTCATATTCGATAACAGTCATACGGCGAATTTCTGCACGCTGCACAACGTTGTCACGGGGTACAAAGTGAATCATGAAGGTACCAAGCCGCGCTGCCAGGGCTTCAATAAGCTCATCTTCACGGTCGGTTTCACGGGAGTTACAGATAAGCCCCGCCAGACGCACACTGCCAGAGTTTGCGTACTTCACAATACCCTTGGCGATATTGTTGGCTGCATACATTGCCATCATTTCACCGGAAACAACGATGTAGATTTCCTGCGCTTTGTTTTCACGAATAGGCATTGCGAAACCGCCGCAAACAACGTCGCCTAATACATCGTAAAAAACAAAATCAAGATCTTCATCGTAAGCGCCTTCTTCTTCGAGGAAGTTAATCGCAGTAATAACACCGCGACCCGCACAACCGACACCGGGCTCAGGACCACCAGACTCAACACATTTAATATCGCCATAGCCGACCTTGAGCACATCTTCGAGTTCAAGATCTTCAACGGTGCCAGCATCGGCAGCCATTTCCATAATGCTATTTTGTGCCTTGGCGTGAAGAATGAGTCGGGTTGAATCAGCTTTTGGGTCACAACCAACAATCATGACTTTTTTGCCCATTTCAGCCAACCCGGCCACCAGGTTTTGAGTAGTAGTCGATTTGCCGATACCACCCTTTCCATAAATTGCTGCTTGACGTAATGCCATCTCTGTATCTCCTTTGCTCTCTTTAATGTCCCCTACGTTTTGCAGAGGTGTCTTGGTAACACACGGATTACATTGCAGGCTGCGTGCCAAACACGATAAACAATCTAATCCTTTGTTTTGCAACTCTTTTTAAGCTCTCTCACGATGAACAGGTATTGACCCCTTCACTACAAAGCCGCACAAACAGGTGTTGTTTTATCGACAAATATTCACGACCGTCGGAGGCACAACTACACGGATGCAGACGATAGAGAAGTGCATGAAGCAAATACCGAGGGAAGCCGACAACGAGCGCACAAGGAGGTATTTACCGCGTATCTTGAGCAGAGGGTATTCGTTTCAAGTGATCCGAGAGTCATTGCACAATAAGGAAGTATGTAACGCATTAAGGAAGGAATTAGTTTTGTCGTAGCACATTTTGTCGCAACACATTTTGTCGCAACACCTTGCCTGAACAAATACTGTTATAAAAACAACAATGTTGCTTATTAAACTATTTTAAATAGCTATTTTTAGATGAGAAACGATAAATACAACGTCGAATCATAAGCTTAACTATAATCTACAATAATTAATTATTGGCGCGTATATTGCGGGTATATTCCTGAAACAAAGCAAAGTGCTATTAGTTTTCTCGCACGATTTGGCGAGCAAATAAAACAGATGTGGTTTATTTTTATCATCTGTTTTCCAGCACTTATTATTATCAATTGAGCTTGGTACTTTTGCAGCGTTTTATTCAACTGTTTTATTCAACTGTTTTATTCAACTACAGGCATTCAATGCAAACCAGCCTCAATCAAAACAATGGAGACACTCGTGGATAAAGATTTCGTAGAAAAAATGACCGAAAGTATCAGCCGTGGTGATGTTGTACCTTATCTCGGACCCTACGCTCTACAAGGGGTGACGGATATAGAAACAGGACACCCAATACCAGCCGATAGTGAATCGCTAATACTCGCCATGAATGAGGGCACGCCAATGGCACCCCGGCTCATGTACGAATTCCCCCGCGCCGCAATGAATCTTGAACTAAAACGTGGTCGCAAATTTGTGGAGGATTTTTTAACAACAACCTATGGCGAAAAGCAGTGGACCCAGTCGCCGATGCATCGTTGGATAGCCTCACTCAACGCACCCTACGTCATTGACATCAACCGTGACACACAATTACAGGAACTCTATAGCGACCGGGAATATTTATTAATTCTTGGCACAGCTCGAATTAGCGCTACAGACTATCGCTTTAAGCTATTCCATTACAACAACGGCGTGTATAAGGAAATTGAACAGAAGGACGCCAATCATAGCTTGCCCGTGTTGTTTAAACCGATGGGCTCGCCAGTACCGCAGGCCACTTATGTCGCGGCTGATGCAGACTATGTCGACTACATTACCGAGCTTATGGGGGGCTTCGCTATACCAGATTTTCTTAAGAAATATCGCATAGGCAAACGCTACCTCCTACTCGGCGTACCCTTAACCCGCGATACCGAGCGCATGGTCTTGAGCGATTTAATTTACGGTGCTAACGAGCAGGCCGGCTATGCATTGATTGGCGAACCCAATAAGAAAGAGGCGCGTTTTTGCGCCAACAAAAATATTGAACTGATTAGTGAGGATTGCTTAACGCTACTTGACGACAGCTCTGACAAAGCAGCTGCCGTTGGCTAGCTCGCATAGCCGCAAATACTCACCAATGAACATTACCTGTTTTATACGTTTTGCAAATTAAACAGGGCTTACTACATGCCCTTCAAATGAGGACTTAAAAATGGCAGAGTTTTATGTAACGAAAGAGCCACACAACGATACCGGACACCAGGTGCATCGCAACGACTGTGGCAAACTACCTGTCGTCGATACGCTTCGCTACCTGGGTTCCTTTGCTACGGCGCAGGCGGCCATCAATAAGGCCAATGGCATTTACAGCCCCGTCACAGAGTGTCCGGGCTGTCTAATAAGCCAGTAAAAGAGCGCAGGGCTTTGTAAGCAGTTTTACGGGTATCAATACTGCGGGTTTAATCCCTCAATTCGGCCCAGTAGTCACTTGGTTTTAAAAATGTGGATTGGCTTGTGGATTGGCTAAAGTGGTGATCTTTGAATCCTCACGGCTTTCGCATCGAAGGATTGGGCACCACGCTACCATCAACATTTTCTTACATTGGCTTCACCCCATGCAAGCATCGAATTTTATTATCCGACTTGACGGCAATCTCAGAATGACCGTTACTTTATTGCCTGTAGAGAACACTCAGGTGCCAGAAACTGGCCTACAGTCCTGGTTGCTAAATACAGAAATATTCGATGGTACATACAGAATTGGCAATACCAGTTTTACCCTGCACGCTTACAGCGCTAGCGAGGCAGAGGAGGTCGCCAGGAATATTCGCTCGAACCCCGTATTAATGCGAGCCATTGATGATGAACTTGCGGGGGATATGGACTGATATCGATAAAGGCAGAAACGGCAAAGAGTAAAGGCAAAGGCAAAGGCAAACGGCAGACAATCTGAAAATAGGCTAATTCACTACGCCCCGCCGTCTGCCAGCAACCCCAACATCTACAACCAAAAAACTCATCGTTATCGCTAGCTCAACGTCAAATACTTAGCGCTTCTTTATGCTTATAACGAATGCGATCTTTGGCGCTGGCGCCCATAATCTTGGCTAACCAGGGTGGCGGTGAGCCCTTCATTACCGCCTGAAGTCGGCTGAGAATTTTGTCTGCTTCGCCACCTTCTATTTGTTTAATGGGATATATACCCGCTCTGACCACTTTTGCCGCAGCGGGCCCACCGACTGAGACCACGTAGAGCACCTGGCAGTCCTTAATTAAATTTGTACGATAACCATTTTTGTCTGCTTCAAAATCAGCTTGAAGAGCTGAGCGCACATCTATCAATTGATATTGGCTATTATTCATCTGGTAAATTAAGTAGCGAATACAAGAACCAAAATGTCCATTAAGCGTTTCACCACTATTTGAAGCAATGGCCACACGAATAGCGTTTTCAAAGGGCTGCTCAAGGGCGTGAGGCTTTGGCACGTTTGCCTCCCAGTCTTCGCCCCACAGTATGCGCACAGCTTCTTTCATTTCATCCAGGCCGATACCAATATCTTCGCCATCCTCTTCGCCGTCGAGGCTGCTAAAGGCGGTTTTGAGGTCAGTGACCGTCACCAACTTCAGGCTGTCTTCATCAATATCGCCACTAATACGCTGATGTAACAACTCAACTAACTGGCCGAGTTCAATTCCCGGTAAAATACGTGCCGCCAGGGCGATACGCAGAGCGGCTTCTCGACCTAAGGAGGGCATACTTGGGGCTGGCAAACTCATCAGAAATTCTCCTACATCTCTTTGGTGCGATAATGACAGTGCAGCTACATCTCTAGTGAAACCAGGTGCTGACTGTATTTCGACTCCCATTCCGCCAGAGTGAAAGCACTCACCGAGAAAGCATGAAGCTCACCATTCGTTAGTTTGTCGTGTACCGTAGCCAATACTTGCTGCTGGCGTTTCACCGGACTTAAACCTTCAAAACCGTCACTAATAACCGTCGCTTTAAAGCTACAATCTTCACCATCAAGGTTAATCGCCGCATCTGGAAAGCAAGTTTTAATCGCTTGCTGAATTTCATCAGTCAACATTTTATGCCTCCTTTAACGGCCGCGTTTGCGCATCTTTTACCAAAGTTTGAAGTGTGCCATCGGCAAGCATATCGGTGATAACATCACTACCGCCGATTAACTCCCCACTCACAAATAATTGGGGGAAGGTAGGCCAGTGAGAAATTGCGGGTAATTTCTCGCGGATAAATGGCGCCGCAAGAATATCGATATAACTGTAGTTAACTTCCGTTTTATGAAGGGCCTCTACCGCCGCCTTAGAAAATCCACATTTTGGCGCGCCGGGATCGCCTTTCATGTACAGGAGAACAGGGTTTTCAGCAATTTGCTGACGAATTTTTTCTTCTGTTGTACTCATCGTTTACCTCTCATGATTTCTATTAATAAACGCAGGGAATGACCTAAGCCAAATCATCAATTAACGACCTAATTTTCTTCACTACCAAAGCATTCATCGTATGACACACACTGCTCACAACTTGGCGAACGACAAACATAGTCACCGCCCGTTTCACATAATTTTCTATATAGAAATTTTTTCCACTTCATGTCACCTGTGTTTTCAACGATCAGGGCGGGGAAGTTGTAGAGCAACAACTGGTTGAGTACTTTGCGGTCTGGCAAGCCTAAATCTCGCCACAAATGGTCACTGCCCATACAGGCAGCGGTAACAATATCCGCCATCCACAACTCAGCACTTTCTACACCCGCACGATATTCGACCAGGAGGCCACTCAGCTCCGCCACTTCATCCGTGCGCATATCGAGTAATTGCTGACGCATGTCTGAACGATCGGCAATCAATTGCTCATGGGGATTATTAAGATCCACACCAGGAACCGCAGGTTTATCATTGGGGAAGACCTCATCAAGGACTTGAGCAAAGACCTGTTCATCAAGTCCCAGACAATGGGGCAAACAGCCAAGACCCTGGCGTTGCGCGCTGATAATAGTACGCAAGAACTCGGCGTTTAGTGAGTACACTGGCAAAGGCAAAGCCCGGGCATTTTTCTGAACAAATTGCCTGTTTCCTGTCATTCCTGCTAGATGATAATTATCACCACCAGCACCTATCTTTTGGCGAGTATTCATCATTCTTTACCTTTCAAGCTGAACCACAAGAAATAGTCATACCATTCGCAGGAATAATTGAGCGGTTTACCCTTGGGCATGTTTCAATACCTCCAGCCAGAAGCGCATCGCTATCGGTAGACATATGCAGATTAAGACCCAGGCTGCTATTTAAGTAGGCATAATCAAAACCGCAACAACGGAATATTTTATTACCCATATTAAAAGCGATTAGCGGTCTATGTATAAGCAAAGGATCGTCAATCATCACACCTAGCGCATCATCGGCACTCAATAAATGTGGCTTGATTTCACCCGACTTTATGCGTGGTGAGCTCTTATTAAACCAGTCTGTTATGTCGCTATGATGCGTAAAAAAAGGCGCAAGTGACTGCCGGGTCCATGCTTCGTTCAACACATTGCGACGCTCCAGAATACAGCCCTGCTCCTCCAGCAAGCGGCGCTGGCGCCGATTATTGATACACTCGGGCTTTTCGTAGAACGTCAATGCCTTCATATACTTATCACCCTGCCGTTTATTTTTACCGTAATTTTTACCGTAATTTTTACCGTAATAACAGTGTCATCCCAAGACTATCATCAGCTTTAAATAGTCTTATTAACGCAGCTGAATTTCTTTTATTGCCGCTTCCATCCGTTCCGGTGGAATACCTGTCAGCGAACCCGCCGGATTTAATGACAAGCCTTCGGCATCAAGAATGGCACCTTCTATGGGGCAAATACTCGCACACTGAGGATCAGCATAGTCACCATCGCACTCCGTACATTTCTTCGCCGAAATAACGAAATGCTTGTCACCCATGGCTATGGCCTCGCTCGGACACACATCAATACAGGCCCAGCAATTAACACAAGATTCAACAATCTCCAGGGACATAATCTGTACTCCAGTAATTAGTGATATTCAAAATAACGAGAAGCGCATTTGTGCCCTGCGCCTCTCGCCTATTCATCACGCGCTGACGCTTTCCTCCATCTGCGGTGCAACCTCATTCAGCTTGCCGCTATCTATCATTTCCTGATACACAGCTTGAATAGCCTCCTCTATAGGCTCCATGGCATGTTCACCATTAGGTTGAATACCGGCATTCTCCAATTGCTCCCAGGGTTCAAAACCAATTTTTGAACAGAGCACGACTTCGCAGCCTTTTAAGGAACGAATACTTCCAGCCAATGCACTTTCCTTTTCTCCACACTCATCATCGCCAATGCAAAACTGGTCAACCTTGCGGTGACTAATAAAACGCACACCTTTTGGCGAAGCTTCATACACCAGGAACTCAGTTGCATGTCCGAAATGTTTATTGATGACCCCGCCACCACTGGTCGCTACGGCCATCAATACCGGCCGCAAATCAAGCACCTGAGCAGAATTTGCTTTCGGCACAACCACGCCAGCAAGCCGAGCTTTTTTCTCTTCTTTTTCTGCTAGCTCTTCTGCTATGCCAGCATGAACGACTGCCCTGACCTTCATCGCGGCATCGTAGTCGATGTCCATTTCGGCAATTTTATCCAGGGTAAATTCAGAACCTCGATCTTCACCCAGCAAGCCAACCGCATCAGCGCGGCACTGACGACAGTGGCGCATCATATTCATGTCACCGGCACAGGCATCTTGCAGATCTTGCAACTCCTCCGCATCAGGGCTGCGCTGACCCATTACGCCATAAAAAGTACCGTGTTCTGCTTCAGCTATCAGCGGCATAACATTATGTAGAAAGGCACCTTTGCTCTTCACCGTACGACTGACTTCTTTCAAGTGCTCATCGTTAACGCCAGGTATTAACACCGAATTAACCTTAACTAAAATGCCCCGATCAACGAGCATTTCCAGACCCTTTTGTTGTTGAGCAATAAGAATTTTCGCGCCCTTCTCACCATAAATACGACGATTATTCCAGTAAATCCATGGATATATCTGCGCACCGATTTTAGGGTCGAGGGTATTGATAGTGATGGTTACATGGTCGATATTATGTTTAGCTAATTCATCCACTGAGTCGGGCAGGGCCAGACCATTGGTCGAAACACAAAGTTTAATATCCGGCGCCTCGGCACTGAGTCGGCGGAATGTTTCAAACGTTTTTCCCGGATTCGCCAAAGGATCACCGGGGCCGGCAATGCCCAGCACCGTCATTTGTGGAATATTTGCCGCCACTGCCTTGGTTTTCATGACCGCTTCGTCCGGCGTAAGCAATTCCGATACAACCCCAGGGCGAGATTCATTAGCGCAATCGTATTTGCGGTTGCAATAATGACACTGGATATTACAGGCTGGCGCTACCGCTACATGCATGCGAGCAAAATAATGGTGGGCATCTTCCGAATAACACGGATGGTTTTGCACCTTCTCACGAATCGATTCAGGCAATTGGGATACCTGGTCATCAGTACTACCACAGGCACCGGCGCTACAGCCCTCGGCCTCGGCACCTGCGGGTATCTCTAGTTCACTTACGGGGTCGGAATCTAATACTGTCAAATCCATCACTAAAACTCCTCTCGGTTACAAACCGTTTGCTCTGTCATAAGCTTTCATTAGTTCATTAGTGAGGTTAATTGGTTTTCTGCTTTTAACTCAGTTGCGCCAATCACCTGCTGCCCTTCATGTGCTGCAACAGCCGTACCATTTAAAAATAATAATTTTCTTTCATTTTTCAATAACTTAAAAAACAATAGAAAGAATTAATCATGAAGTAAAAGCATCGTGTGTCGTAACAATGTTGGCTTTGTGACAGTCGATAATAGATTCGCGAAAAGGAGTAAGGGCAATACATTTGCGTAGAATTGAGTTTAGGGTAATCGCCGAAAAACCTTTGCCAGATGTAACTCAAGCTGTGCCAAGCTTAAAGAACTTATCCGTCATTGGCCGCGCCCCAGGTGCAATGTATTTTTATGGGTGGAATTTTGAACAAGACGCTCATTAAATCATTCGTTGAGGAGGCGGCATTATCTTTTGCTGCGGCCTAGGAGCCTGCCCCGCGAGCGTTGCGAGTGCATTGGGAAGAGCCTGGCCCGCGAGCATTGTGGGTGTATTGGATTGAGCCTGCCCTAAATTTTACGCACCCCCTAAATTTTACGCATATTGATATTCATATTCTGAATACGATAGGCAATTTGCCGGGGAGTCATGCCCAACAGACGGGCCGCTTTCGCCTGTACCCAGCCGGCTTGTTCAAGGGCGGCTACCACACGTTCGCGCTCATCCATATCAGCATCCGCAAAATCCATAGCGGGGACATTATTTGCCTGTTGACGGGCAGGTGGTGAAAAATCCACATCAAGCCCACTTAAATAAATCACATCGCGATCAATAATACCGCCCTCGGCCATAACCGCCGCACGTTCCAGGCAGTTTTGCAAGTCGCGGACATTACCCGGCCAGTCATGACTCATTAGCATGCGCAAGGCATTATCGGTAATCGTTAGTTCACAGACCTGTTTCTTCGCTAATTGCTCGATAATAAATCTGGCTAATTCAGGAATATCTTCAACACGCTCGCGCAATGGCGGAATTTTCAGTGGCATTACATTGAGACGATAATAGAGATCCTCCCTGAACTTGCCCTGTTCAACCTCACCTTCAAGGTTTCGATTGGTTGCCGCAACTATCCGCACATCAACCCGGATAGTGCTATTACCACCGACGCGCTCAAACTCGCCTTCCTGTAAAACGCGTAGTAACTTTGCCTGGAACAGTGGTGATATTTCGCCAATTTCATCAAGAAATAAAGTGCCACCATTGGCCTGTTCAAAGCGGCCCTTGCGCTGCTTCATCGCGCCGGTAAACGCACCTTTTTCATGACCGAATAATTCAGATTCCAACAATGTTTCCGGTAAGGCCGCACAATTTAATTTAACGAAAGGACTGGTAACCCGCGGAGAATTGTAGTGTATAGCACTGGCAATTAACTCCTTACCCGTACCCGACTCGCCACGAATCAGTACGGTGCTATCCCATTTTGCCACCCGCCGCACCTGATCAAAAACACGACGCATGGCGTCGGTGTTACCCACCACCATATTTTCGAAGCCGTATTTACCTCGCACCTCTCGGCGCAACTCATCACGCTCTTCAGCAATATCACGCTTCTCGTTTTCAACGTTGTTCACCAGGGTCACTGTTTGAACAATGAGGTTGGCGATCATCTGCATAAAACGGGTGCGCTCAGGCAGGAGATCATCGGCTGGCACATTAGGCTGCGCGGCCAGTACACCAATGACATCACTGCCACGTTTAATGGGTACGCCGATGAAGGGCAGATTAACGTCATAAACTTCAAGCTTATCGAGGAAGCGTGGCTCAGATAAAATCTGGCCCAGCACAATGGACTCGCCAGATTGCAAAATTCGTCCGACTATACCTTCACCCTCGCGATAACGAACCGTATTTGATGACTTTCTGACGCTATCTGAGTTGACGTGAATCGCCCTGACTTTTAATTGGCTATTTTCCGGGTCAGACAAGGTTACAAGACCATGTAACAGACCCGCTTCATTGTGGAGAATTTCCAACAATTCCCTCAACATCTCCTCCATGTCAAGGGACTTTGTCAACACACGAGACACGCGATACAAAACATTGAACTGTAATTCAAGTAATTCGATATGATTATTCGTTGGCGTGTCTACAAGGGGCATTGCTGGGTTCATAGGTTCACCACGCATTCCTTAGTCCTTCTGGACCCTGGCGACGAAACTGTTTGAAAATAGGAAATCATAGCGATACCGGCAAGATCACGCGCATCAGGCAACCCTGCTGATAATGCCGATCGACCTCCACGGTGCCCAGGTGTTCATTAACAATTTCCTGAACCAGAGA
>CAYWXW010000050.1:13287-21911 GCA_964462265.1 uncultured Porticoccaceae bacterium
AAACCCATACCCCGCGAACGTTGCCCAGGTGGCTTCGTGCTATAAAAAGGTTCAAATACTTTCACTGCCAAATCTGGAGCAATACCGACTCCGCTATCTGCCACCTCAATAATAACGCTATTATTTTCGACCTTGGTACGAAAGCTTATTTCCCGTATGTCTATATTACGGGCACTCACCGCATCAATCGCGTTATCCAGTAATTTCTTAAATAGCGAGCGCAAGCGTTGCTCCGCACCCAATACCGTTGGTAAATGCACGGCCGGCTCCCAGTCAATCACCACGCCATTTGCGAGGATCTGATTAACGGCTATACCAATCACTTCACGGATGAGCTGGTTAATGTTGACGGGGGCCTTTGGCTCCCTTGGGCGTACGGGAATGGCAGCCTGCATGTCTTCCATCGCCTGAATACCCGCATCTCGCGCCGCTTCAAGCGCATCGATCAAGGCGCCATCCTCGCCATTTTTTTTGCGTGCCAGTATGGCCAAGGCAGCATCGATCAAGTTAGCAGGCCCCTGTAGCTGGTGTATTGCGCCGCTAAATGCCTCTTCCATGCCCTCGAGTAATTCTTCTTCCGCCATCAGAACACGCAGGGCATTCATCTGCGACTCTTGTTGACGATTGCGCATTGTAGTGATGTCGATGGCAACCAATAAGAGATGACGCTCCGAGGAGCGTTCAAAAAAAGCCTCCGCACCTTCCGTTTCTGTCTTTACCCAATTGCCGAAACAATTAAACCAGCGGTAATTGTTATCACCAAGGTCGATACCAATTTCCTGGTTTTCGAAACTGGCGCCGTCTTTGAGAAGATCCGGGTAGCTATCTTCCAAGGCGTGCAGTACAACATCGGCCGCCTCTTTCGGTGCAAGATCTCCAGCCAGCGTTTGATAAGTCCTGTTACTCATCATCACACTTTTATCTTCAGCGAGCATGGCGATGGCGGCCGGCGCCTGGTCAAGCACCTTTTCTACCAGTTTGTTTTGGTTGCGTACGCTCTGTTCGAGAAAATACACATCGCTGACATCCCGATGCATACCGAGGTAATGGATAACCTCTCCCGCTTCGTTAAGAACGGGGGCAACGGTTAATTCCGCCAGATAACAACTGCCATCCTTGCGACGATTAACCAGCAGCCCCGACCAGGATTTTTTTTGCCACAGCCGCCCCCACAATGCCTGGTAGACCAGGCGCGGTGTCGCTTTATTAGAGAGAAGGGATTCATTATTACCAATTACTTCGTCCAGACCATAGCCCGTAACCTCACAAAAAGCGGCATTGGTATATAAAATATTTGCATGAAGGTCGGTAATCGAAATCGCCACCGGTGCATTTTCGACTGCCTGTAAAAATACCGAATTTTCCAGCTTGCCCGCTTCAAGATTAACCAGCGTGGCCAGATTTTGCGCGGTGTTTTCATTGCTCTGTCTGTGCACCGGTGCCATAGATTTGCCCAAACCTGTCTTATCCATCGACCCAGATCCTGAAGTACTAAAAAATCGGCGCTTAGGCATTATGCCACCTGCTGACAATAAAGCTGATATGTGTATATTGTGCATGAATAAAACAATCGGGTTTATTTGTTTTCATCATCAGCTGCCACTCACTTATCCGTTCTCTCATTCAGTGAAGCAAGTTCCATACCCCCCTGTTTGAAATTTCCAAGTTGCTGTTTCTTTGGAATAAAGTCGACTTTGTATTCTTAGCTCCAACTCACTGTGTAAGCTAAGCAACATGCCACCCCTCACTCCTCTGGTGTTTTTTGTAGTAAACACGACAATTCAGATTTCCATACTTGCGCAAGTGCGTATCAACTCCCTGAAAACACAAATATTTCCTTTTCTATTTATCAAAAAATTATCAGTGGCACGGTTGATGCAGCACAGCTGTTGGAACTTATTTATAAGCAATATTTTTTCTCAAGCAGCACTGGAAAAATTTTAGCTGAGGCGCTCGGGTTAAACATGGAATACCTCTATTTATTTATCGGCACGGTATTGATCAACAATGTTGTTCTGGTCAAATTTCTCGGCCTGTGCCCATTTATGGGCGCATCAAGTAACTTGAGCACCGCCATCGGCATGGGCCTGGCCACCACCTTTGTACTGACCTTATCTTCAGTTTGCAGCTGGTTATTGCAAACTTACTTACTTGTGCCACTCAATATCGAATTTTTGCGCATCCTCGCTTTCATTTTGGTGGTCGCCGCGCTGGTGCAATTCACCGAAATGGTGACGCGAAAAATCAGCCCTTCCCTGTACAAAGCCCTGGGTATTTATCTACCACTCATTACCACTAACTGTGCTGTGTTAGGTGTTGCCTTGATTAACGTCAGCGAACAACACAACTTTTTCCAAAGTCTGGCTTACGGACTGGGCGCTTCGCTGGGTTTCACTCTGGTGATGTTCATTTTTGGCGGTCTGCGTCAGCGCCTGGCCCTGGCCGCTGTGCCAGAGGTATTTGATGGCGCACCCGTTGGCCTGGTGACAGCGGGCTTGTTATCAATGATTTTTATGGGTTTTGCCGGACTGGTTTAGAGTTCAGTTTGCGACTGTACTTTTCAAGCTGGCTGAATGTCCGTTAAAACTCGCCATAGGAGAACACGATGTTTATTGCGCTCGGCGTACTTACCCTTCTAGGCTTGTCGATAGGCACCTTACTGGCCTATGCCGATCGTTTTCTAGCAATTGACGAAGACCCCCTCGCCCTGGAAATTCAGAACTTAATGCCCGGCACGCAATGTGGGCAGTGTGGTTTCCCTGGCTGCACACCCGCTGCCGAAGCCATAGCCAATCACCAGGCACCGGTGACCAGCTGCCCTCCCGGTGGACGCCAGCTGGCGGACACACTGGCTGAGATGCTGGGTGTCGATCTCGATGTCAGCGAAATACAAGACAAGCTTATTGCCCACATCGTTGAAGCCGAATGCACTGGTTGTACACGTTGTTACAAGGTCTGCCCTACAGACGCCATTATGGGTGCCAATAAACAAATGCATAGCGTTTTTGCCGCTGCCTGTACCGGCTGCGGAAATTGTCTGGAGGCCTGCCCCGAAGATTGCATCGTACTGGCACCAGAGTCGATAAATTCAGAAAACTGGCAATGGCCGCGTTTGCATGCCTGAAGCCCCTTACCTGAAACCCTGGTTGCCAAAACAAAAACCCTGTTAACCGTACTGTATTGAACAGTACGGTTAACAGATCAAATTTGAACTTAGGCGAAATCAACGACATCGCTAACGAATACCGCGCAGGCACGAGGAGGAACACGGCTTATGTTTAAGCTTTACAAGTTATTTTCCCCGCGGGGCGGCGTCCACCCCGAACCGCACAAGCAGCATACTGCCGATAAACCCATTGCACGTGGTCCGCTGCCACCGCGCCTCTATTTGCCCTTGCGCCAGCATGCCGGTGCGGCAGCCGAGGCTATCGTTAATGTCGGCGATAACGTGTTAAAGGGTCAGCTACTGGCAATATCTGCAGGTAATGTCTCGGCACCCGTGCACGCCCCCACATCGGGCACCATTGTCGCGCTAGAAGATATTCAAGTGCCCCACCCGGTCGGCCTCCTGGCGCCGGGCATTATTCTTGAGAGCGACGGTGACGATAAGCCTGCCACAAACACCAATACGGGCAAGAGCAACTATGAGCCGTTTCAAGAGCAGCCCGAACTATTAGCAAACCGTATTGCTGAAGCGGGCATCGTCGGCATGGGCGGGGCGGTTTTCCCCTCTGCGGTCAAATTGGGGAAGAGCCGGGAAAAAGTTGAACTTGTTTTGCTCAACGGCAGCGAGTGCGAACCCTATTTAACGGCAGACGATTTGCTGATGCGGGAATGGGCTGAGGATATTATTGATGGCGCACGACTGATTGCCTATATTACCGGCGCTCCCCGCTCAGCTATCGGCATAGAAGACAACAAGCCCGAAGCCATCGCGGCCATCAGCAAAGCCTGTGAAAGCTATAGTGATATCGACGTAACAGTCGTGCCCGCCCGCTACCCCATGGGCTCGGCAAAACAGTTGATACACGCAGTCACAGGGAAGGAAGTCCCCAGCGGCGGGCGCTCATCCGATATTGGCGTCATTATGCACAACGTCGCCACCGCGCGCGCCATTAGTCATACCTTGCGCCGGGGCTTGCCACTTATCTCCCGCGTAGTCACCGTTGCCGGTGGTGCCGTCAAAAACCCGCAAAACATAGAAGCATTAATTGGCACGCCGATGCGCGATTTAATTGAGCAATGCGGTGGTTTAAACCATGACCCGGCTCGCCTGTTGATGGGTGGGCCGATGATGGGGCAACTTATTCATTCACTGGACGCCCCGGTGACCAAGGGTTCATCGGGGCTACTGGCGCTAGCCGGGGACGAAGTCAACGCCACCCGCTCATCGGCCTGTATTCGCTGTGCTCGCTGTGTATCTGCCTGCCCGATGGGCCTTATGCCACTGGAAATCGCCTCCCGTGCCAAGTCTGACGACCTCGATGGCGCACAGGATTACGGTCTGGCCGACTGTATCCTCTGTGGCTCCTGTGCCTATGTCTGCCCATCGCATATCCCCCTGGTTCATTATTTTCAATATGCCAAAGGCGAGCTTAGCGTACGCGCAGCGGAGCAGCGCAAAGTCGAATATACCCGAGAGTTATCGGAGTCGAGAGAACGTCGCCTGACTAGAGAAGCGGCTATAAAGGCCGCGGAAAAAGCCGCCAGGGCCGCGGCAAAAAAAGCCAAAGCTGAAGCCGCCAAAAAAGCCAGGGAGGCTAAAGCCGCTGCCGTCGCAACAGCGGGAGATGAGGGCAAAACAGGTACACAACGCAGCAAAACTGCCGACACAGTAGAAACGGAAACGGCATGACAATGACAAATACAGCTGATCATGATTAACCCTATCGCGGCACCCCACGCCCACGACCGCTTCAGTGTCGACTGGATGATGCGCCAGGTGTGCTATGCCCTGCTACCCGCAACAGTATTTGGTTTTTATTTGTTTGGCTGGCCAGCTATCCAGCTGTGGGTAATAACCTGTCTCAGCGCTTTAATCACGGAGGCTATCTGTCTGATTGCCCGCGGCCAGAAGAGTCAGGTCATTGTCCAACTGGGCGACGGCTCTGCCCTGCTGACCGGCTGGCTATTAGCCATGAGCCTGCCGCCCTGGGCACCCTGGTGGATTGGCGTGCTGGGTAGCGCCTTTGCCATCGCTATTGGCAAGCACCTTTACGGCGGTATCGGCCACAATTTATTTAACCCTGCGATGCTGGCGCGCACCGCTCTACTGATTTCTTTCCCGGTGCAAATGACCACCTGGGCAAATGTTCTGCCCATTAACAGTGCTGATGCACCCGGCTTTATCGAAAGTCTGGGCATTATTTTTAATAGCCAGGCACCTGCCGATGGCAGCACTGGCGCCACCTCCCTTGGCCATCTTAAAACCGCACTTAGCCAGGGTCTCAGCGCACCTGAAATACTTTCCCGCGACTTGGCGCCACCCGCAACTGCTTTATGGGGCACCGCTTTATGGGGCGCAGCGCGTGGCAGTATGGCTGAGACTTCTGCACTTCTGCTGGGTCTTGGCGGCATCTGGCTACTGGCTTTACGCATTATTCGCTGGTATATCCCCGTCTCAATGCTGCTTTGTGTCGCTGTACTGGCCAGCCTGTTTGAAATGATCGATCCACAGCGCTATGCCCCACCGCTGTTTCATCTTTTGTCCGGAGGTCTGGTACTCGGTGCATTTTTTATCGCCACCGATTTAGTCACCTCGCCAAGTGGTCGGCTCGGACAAATTATTTTTGGCGCTGGCTGCGGCGCTTTAGCGTTTATTATCCGCACCTGGGGCGGTTACCCCGAAGCGGTGGCCTTTGCGGTATTAATGATGAACGCCCTAACGCCCTTAATTGATCTTTACTGTCGACCCCGTATTTATGGCCACCGGCGCAAGATCAGCAGGCGGGTTGCCACCGGGCCCAGCGCTGAAATCGACTCTAAAACCGGCGCTGTGGCCAACAGCGAGCTAAGTCAGAATAAAACAGGGAAGCCCCTTGTGAAAGCGGAGAACCCTTGATGGAAAGATCGACGACACCCGTTGTCAATCCTAGCTACCGGCAGCGCGTTGGCTATCACGCGGGCCTGTTGGGTGGTGTCTGTTTTCTGGTGAGTGTGCTCTTAATACTCGGGCATAGCCGAACCGCAGAGCCCATTGCACAGCGCCTTGAAGAAGACCGTCTGGCCCTCTTGCAACAGGTCTTGCCACGCCAATTGTATGACAACAACCCGCTTGTTGAAGTCGTCACCGTGAACGACCCGGATTATTCGAAGCAAGCTGTGCCTGCGTATGTCGCTGTTAAAAAAGGCAAAACCAGCGGCGTCGCCTTTGAAAGTATTGGTCGTGGTTACAGCGGCGATATTCGTTTAATTGTCGGCCTCGCGACGAACGGTGAAATTCTCGGCGTGCGGGTTATTAGCCACACCGAAACCCCAGGGCTTGGCGACAAGATCGAGCTCGCAAAAGATCAGTGGATCACCGCTTTTGATGGCCGCTCATTGGCCAACACCAGCGAAAAGCAATGGCATGTGCGTAAAGACGGCGGCGACTTCGATCAATTTACCGGAGCGACCATCACCCCAAGGGCAGTGGTCGCCGCCGTTCATAAAGCTCTGCTGCTCTACCAAAACGAGATCGCCGCAAGAGCTGAAGCCCGAGGAAAAGCTGATGGATAAACCCACCTACAGGCAAATTTTTAATGACGGTTTCTGGAACAATAATGTTGCTCTGGAACAAATGCTGGCCCTTTGCCCGCTATTGGCAGTGACTACCTCGGCTACTAATGGTCTGGGCATGGGGCTGGCTACCATTGCAGTGATGGTAGCCGCAAGCTTGTTGGTATCCTTGCTAAAAGACACCATCACCCCTCAAGTACGCATTCCGGTGTTTATTGTTCTTATTGCCACCGTCGTCACTCTGGTCGATATGATAATTAACGCCTGGATGCATGAGCTCTACAAAGTACTCGGCCTTTTTATTCCCTTGATTGTCACCAACTGCGCCATTCTCGGGCGGGTCGAGGCTTTTGCTTCACGCCAGAGCGCCCGCCATTCCCTGGTCGATGCCTTAGCCATGGGCCTGGGCTTCACCTGGGTTCTGGTGGTGGTCGGCGCCGCCCGGGAAATTATCGGCAGCGGCACTCTGTTTGCTCACGCATCATTATTGCTCGGTGAGCAAATGCGCTGGGCGGAAACCGTATTAATGGAGGATTATCAGGGCGTGCTCATTTTGGCTCTACCCCCCGGTGGTTTTTTAATACTGGGATTATTGCTGGCATTAAAACGCCTGCTCGATAAACGCTTTAAAAAGCCCGCAAAAGAAAAGCTGATAACACTGGAATCCGAGCCCCAACTTACATAATCACCCGCTGCCTAATGCCCTTTACCTGATGAATGAGACTAACGAATGGGACAGGAGAAAATAATGAACGTCAGTATTGCCTACACAGAAGAAGAACGACAGGCCTGGCTAGCTCTTAGTGTTAATGACAATGCCAGTATCGAAGATGTCATTAAGGCCTCGGGCATTACCCAGCGCTTTCCACACATTGACCTGAAGGTTCAGCGCGTGGGCGTATTCGGCAAGCTGGTGAAACTCGACACCACCGTTAACGACGGAGACCGCATAGAGATTTATCGAAAAATCACTCGTGTACTGGACGAAGATGACGATGACGACGAATAATTCCCTGGAAAAAGAACCAGCGATGTTGAAACTGGGCATACCCAAAGAGCTTAAAACAATGGAAGGCCGGGTCAGCTTGTTACCCTCGGCAGTCGAGGAAATCGTCAGCAGCGGAGGCGAAGTATTTATCGAAACGAATGCCGGCCTGCTGAGCGCTTATGATGATCTCAACTATGCTGATGCTGGCGCGGTCATTTGCGCATCCGCCGAAGAGCTTTATGAGCGAGCGGAGCTCATTGTTAAAGTCAAAGAACCGATAGCCAAAGACTTACAATATCTGCGCAAAGAACACCTGCTTTTTTGTTATCTCCACCTCGCCGCCAATCCCTTTTTGCTGGAACAATTAAAGAATATAGGCTTGGTAGCCATAGCCTTTGAAACCGTAGAAGAACATAAACAGCTACCTTTACTGTCGCCAATGAGTGAAATTGCGGGCCGCGTTGCGGTGCAAAGTGCAGCCTATTGGCTGCATGGCGACACCATAAACGGCACGGGGGGCAGAGGCGTGTTACTCGGCGGGGCCACTGCAACCGAGCGGGGCCAGGTAACGGTGCTCGGCGCAGGCACCGCGGGAACCTTCGCCATTACGGAAGCGGCGGCACTGGGCGCTAATGTCACCGTGTTTGATATTAATTCGCAAGCCTTGAAGCGAGTTCGCGCTATCGCACCTAATATTACAGCCCTGTATCCGAGCCGGCATGCGCTGAATAAAACCCTTGAAAATACCGATTTACTGATCGGCGCGGTATTAATTCCCGGCGCTGCTGCACCGAAATTAATTACCCGCGACATGGTGCGCTCCATGCCTAAAGGCTCTGTTATCGTCGATATTTCCATCGATCAGGGTGGCTGCATAGAAACCATACGCGCAACGGATTACTGCGCGCCGACATATCTT
>CAYWXW010000050.1:21921-23142 GCA_964462265.1 uncultured Porticoccaceae bacterium
ACAATTATCACGCATTCCTCTATAATTTATCTCACCCTAGAACACATAAGCATTATTTTTCAATAACTTAGCAAAAGATACAGAATTAGCACATGGCACAGGTTCTGCAATAAAGCAGGTGAACACGGCAAAACTCTTTCTGTTAATTCTTTCTGTTAATAACGTGCAAGCAGAAAGATCTTATTCACCTTGAGGACTTTACAATGGCAAAAATTGGACTTTTTTTCGGTAGCGACACGGGCAAATCTCGCAAAGTAGCGAAGATGATTAAAAAGATGTTCGACGATGACACCATCGCAGCCCCATTAAATGTCAACCGCATCAGCGCTGATGATCTCACTGCCTACGAGTATCTTATTCTTGGCACTCCCACCCTGGGCGATGGCTTGCTACCCGGCATATCTGCCGAATGTGAAAATGAAAGCTGGGAGGAATTCCTACCCCAGTTGGAAGAAGCTGACTTCACCGGTAAAACAGTGGCTATTTATGGCCTGGGTGACCAGATAGGTTATGCCCATGAATTCCTGGACGCCATGCTTGAACTGTATGACTTTCTGATTGAGCGTGGTGCCAAAGTCGTCGGTGCCTGGCCAACGGATGGCTATGAGTTTGACCACTCAGAAGCCATCGTTGATGACAAGTTCGTTGGTCTTGCGCTTGATCTCGACAATCAGGCAAAACTCACCGAAGAACGCCTAAAGGCCTGGTTTGAGTTAATTGCCGCAGATTTTGGTCTCAGCGAAGCGCTGGCTGCCTAATCTATTAGCTAATAAACACTAGCAGGGAAAAGCGCGGCAGGTATCGCTTTTCCCTGTGTTAGCAGCCCGGTGTAAACCACCTTATAAATTACCCCCTAAAGAGTTAGCCATGAGTACTGTGATAGAGGTTTCTCCGACCGAGGCAAAAACAATTATCGACGCGCATAACCCTATTCTGCTCGATACCCGCGATGCTCACTCCTACAAAGAGCTGCACATTGACGGCGCGATGCTCGCCCACGACTCACTCACCGAGTCCTTGATCAAGAAAAAGGACTATAGCCGCCCAGTCATTGTGTATTGCTACCAAGGTAACAGCAGTAAAGACCTGGCAGAATTACTCAGTAATGTAGGCTTTAAATCTGTACATAACCTTAAAGGTGGGTTTACAGCCTGGAAAAGTACATTTCTGGAAAAAACTGAGTGAAGGCGAAATGCTTATCATAAAGCCCTGCCAACGCCC
>CAYWXW010000051.1:0-21923 GCA_964462265.1 uncultured Porticoccaceae bacterium
ATTTTGCCCATGCAGCTGTTATCAGGTGGGGTGACGCCTTATGAGAGTATGCCCGCAGTCGTGCAAAATATTATGCTGCTTGCGCCCACCACTCACTTTGTAAAAATAGCCCAGGCAATCCTTTATCGTGGCGCCGGCTTTGACATAGTGTGGCCCCATTTTATAGCCATAATTGTCATTGGAGCCGTGTTTTTCACCACCTCGCTAGTCATTTTCCGTAAAGGAATTTCTAGTATGTGAAAAGCATATCGGCGCTGGCGTCATTGCTCACGAGCTTGGGGCGTTACTATGCTTTACAGGGTTAATAACTAATGGGTTGTCAGTGCTCTATCTTCAACTCCGCCCCCCGAGTCTGATCAGCAAGGGCTTGGCTAGCTCGGCGGGTGCTGTTTTACCGGGGTGCGGGGCTTAGAGTAAGGCGTCAACTATTTATACTCATCTATGCAGATCGATTGCTTTACTCTGAAAGCGGGGAGGTTCAATAAACCCTGCTTGGTAGGTATTAAACCTGGGGTTGACTCAGGGCTTTGTGGGCTGTTGTTGTATTGCAAGATCGGATCCCTTATTTTTGTGGTATGGTCGATTAGGGATATTTATTATGTATGGTTCTCGGTGTTTAGTTTCATTTTTACCTGTTTTTATTCTTACGCTAGCGACTTCTGTTTCAGTTTTTTCAGCACCGACAATAGAATGGCAGCCTGAACATTTGCATTTACACAAAACGCCAGGTGCAACAATTAATGAAACCTTGACGGTTAAGTTTTCTAAAGATGCTGCCACCCTGACTTATCGTTTGTCACCTGAGATCGATGAATGGTTGGCTGTAAGTGCGGTGGTGCAGGGTGACGTATTAGCTGGGCAAAGCCTGCAACTTAGTCTTACGGGTTTCATTCCGGCAGATGCGCCCATTGCTACGCAGCGGGGTGTACTTCAAATTATAAGTGGTTTGCATCAAATGAACCTGGCCAAACCTCTACCTATTGCTATTTCGGTTGTCGAGGGGGGCAGTGACGGCCTCCCCCCTGACCCTGGCGAGGCTGGCAAGAAAACCTTAATGGGTATTGATAGTGATGGTGATGGCTTGCGAGATGATATCCAGCGTTATATCTATCTCACCTACCCCGACCAACCCAATGTTCAGGGTGGACTTCGTCAGCTGGCCTTATCGTTACAAAAAACATTAGATTCAGGACGAGAAAATGGCACGGGCCGAAAGTTAGCAAATGAAATACATATGGGCATGGAGTGTGTAAGCTCTTTTGTTGGAGATGAATTGTATAATGTTTTACAACGATTGAAGGCCGAGGTTGTGAACACCTATGATCGAACTCGACAGTACCTTGATTATGATAAAGAGCTATCTGGTGGTGTTTTTTCCGGTTCTGGATTGCCTATAAATCAGACGTATAAACTATGTGATTTTGCTGTGGAGGCCTAATAGGAATGGCAATTTTAAAATCAGGGATGTTACGAATTATTCTTCGGGAAATGGGGTCTCGGGAAATGGGGTCTGGTCTTGCAATCAAGCACCTCCCCGTCTGTTTTTAATCGCTCGGCTCATCGTATACCCAGTGCCGACTGAGCCACTTCGAAAACCTCAGTTAATAACTAATGCGTGGTCAACACAACATCTTCTACACCCGCCGCCCGTGCCTGGTCGGCAATACGAATATAGGTGTCGGTGCGTGCTTGGGCATCGGTGCTAATAATAACTTTTGCATCGCGATGACTGGCGCGAAGCCTTTCAACATTGGCGCGCACGGAGCGAATATCGACCCGGCGGCCGTCGAGCGTTATATCGTTATTGGCGCTAACCTGAAAAATAATGTCGTCATTTTTTTCTATCGTCGCACTGGTAGAGGGGGGTTCATGCTGCAGGTCGATGGCGGTCTCGTCGACAAAAGCAGCGGTGACGACAAAGAAAATCAACAGTATAAATACCACGTCGAGCATGGGTGTTAGGTCGATTTGCGTGTCTTCTTCCAGCCTGCTTTTGCCGAGGCTCATGGTTTGTTTCCCTTTCCCTTGGTTTTAATTTTAGTCTTACTTTTAGTCTTCGAGTTTCGATAAATCCCGCACCGCGCCCTTGTCGGCACTGGTGGCGAGCAGGGCGTAGGCTTTCAGCGCGGCGGTAACTTTGCGGGGTCGCTCCTCTACGGGCTTCCAGCCTGCGGTGTCTTGCGCGGCGCGGCGATGGGCGAGTTCTTCAGCGCTGAGTTTGACGTTGATGGTGCGCTGGGGGATGTCGATGTGGATCAGGTCGCCCTGTTTAACCAGGCCGATGGTGCCGCCGGCAGCGGCTTCGGGTGAGCAGTGGCCGATAGACAGGCCAGAGGTGCCGCCGGAAAAGCGCCCGTCGGTGATCAGCGCGCAGGCTTTGCCGAGGCCGCGAGATTTCAAATAGCTGGTGGGGTAGAGCATTTCTTGCATGCCGGGGCCGCCCTTAGGGCCTTCGTAGCGAATCACCACCACGTCACCGGGTTTGACTTTGTCGGCGAGAATGTCGGCTACGGCGGCGTCCTGACTTTCGCAAACGTGGGCGGGGCCTTCAAAAACGAGAATGGAGTCGTCGACACCGGCGGTTTTTACCACGCAGCCGTCGAGGGCGATATTGCCGTAGAGTACGGCCAGGCCACCGTCTTCACTATAGGCATTGTCGATGCTGCGAATACAGCCCTCGGCACGGTCGTCGTCGACACTGGGCCAGCGGGTGTCCTGGCTAAAGGCGGTCTGGGTGGGGATGCCCGCTGGCCCTGCCTGGAAGTACTTCAGTACTGCGGCTGAGGGGCTGCGTTTGATATCCCAGGTATCCAGCGCCTCGGTCATGGTCTTGCTGTGTATTGTGGGTATATCAGCATGTAACAGCCCGGCGCGGTCGAGTTCGCCGAGTAGCCCGAATACGCCGCCAGCGCGATGCACGTCTTCCATGTGGTAGAGGGGGGTGCTGGGTGCGACTTTGCTGAGCTGGGGTACTTTGTGGGATAGACGGTCGATATCGGCCATGGTGAAGTCGAGTTCAGCCTCTTGTGCGGCGGCGAGCAGGTGCAAAATAGTATTGGTCGAACCACCCATGGCGATGTCGAGGCTCATGGCGTTTTCAAAGGCTTCAAAGCAGGCCACCGAGCGGGGCAGTACGCTGTAGTCGTCCTCTTCGTAATGTTGTTTAGCGATACCAACAATCATTTGTCCGGCGCGCAAAAACAGCTGTTCGCGGTCGGCGTGGGTGGCCAACATTGAGCCATTGCCGGGTAGTGACAGGCCCAGTGCTTCGGTGAGGCAGTTCATTGAGTTGGCGGTAAACATACCCGAGCAGGAGCCGCAGGTGGGGCAGGCCGAGCGCTCGTACTCTTCAACCTTGGCATCTTCAGCCGTTTCGTCAACGGCAATAATCATTGCATCAACCAGGTCGAGCTTGGCATCGGCCAGCTTGGTTTTACCCGCTTCCATCGGCCCACCGGAGACAAACACGGTGGGAATGTTCAGCCGCAATGCAGCCATCAACATACCGGGGGTGATCTTGTCGCAGTTCGATATGCACACCAGGGCGTCGGCGCAGTGGGCATTGACCATGTACTCGACCGAGTCGGCAATAATGTCACGCGAGGGCAGGGAGTACAGCATGCCGTCGTGACCCATGGCGATGCCGTCATCGACGGCGATGGTGTTGAACTCTTTGCCGACACCACCGGCCTTTTCGATTTCGCCAATCACCAGTTGTCCCATGTCTTTTAAATGCACATGGCCCGGTACAAACTGGGTGAAGGAGTTGGCGACGGCAATAATAGGCTTGTCAAAGTCGTCATCTTTCATACCGGTTGCACGCCACAGTGAGCGGGCGCCCGCCATATTGCGGCCTTTTGTGGTGGTGTGTGAGCGATAAGTCGGCATGTCTCTAACCCTTTTGTTTGTGTGGTATTTAGTAATGACGCGCTAACAATAGGCGCGCAAAAAGAGACACAGAATACCAGACCCCGGACCTACGGGTAATGGCGAAGGCGCAAAGAATTGATTGCACGATGACGTGCGCTAATTGGGCGGGCGGGGTGCCTGGGGGTGTCGGCTGTAGGTCCATTGCCTTTGCCAGGTGTGTCGTTATTGTTGTAGGATGACGGCAATATAAGATTTTACGAATATACGGAGCCCCCATGGGACTATACGATAAATATTTTCTCGCCCCTTTTATTAACTGTGCCTGCGGTACTAAGCCCATTACCTATCAACGCAAAAAAGTGGTTCCACTGGCCGAGGGGCGAGTGCTTGAGGTTGGTATGGGCTCTGCATTGAACCTGCCCTATTACGACCGGGATAAGGTGGAGTTTATCTGGGGGCTCGAGCCCTCTGTAGATATGCGTGAAAAGGCGCAGCCGAATATTGAAAAATCGGGCCTTGAAGTGAAGCTGATCGACCTGCCCGGAGAGGAAATCCCCCTTGAAGATAATAGTGTCGATAGCATATTGCTGACTTACACTCTGTGCACCATCCCCGACTGGCACTCGGCGCTAGAGCAAATGCGTCGTGTGCTCAAGCCAGGCGGCAAGCTGATTTTTACCGAACACGGTAATGCGCCGGATGCCAATGTTGAAAAGTGGCAAAAGCGCATTAACCCGGTGTGGAAAAAGTTTGCCGGCGGTTGTAATTTGAACCGCCCGATTCCCGACCTCATCACCCAGACTGGCTTCAAAATGATTGATCTTGAAAGCCGCTATCTGCCTTCAACCCCGAAGTTGTTTGCTTATAACTATTGGGGGGTGGCGGAGATCGCGTAGCCTTATATAAGGGTGTTGGTAATTTGGCGAGCCATCGCCTATTATTTTCAGCTTCAATAACAAATAAATACAGGAATTGTAATCATGACATGTACCGTATTGCTAGAATTAAACGTTAAACCTGAATGTGTTGATGCAGCCATTGCAGGCCTTGGCGAGTTATTGCCAAGCACGCGAACCTTTGAAGGTTGTGTTGAAGTGTACGCCCATCAAAATCAGGATGATCCCTGCAACATCGTCGCCATTGAAGTGTGGGACAGCCGAGAAGCCTACGAGAAATACTTTGCCTGGCGCACCGAAACTGGCGTTATCGGTAAGCTGGCGGAGTGGGTTACGGCGGATCCTTCAATTCGCTACTTTGATAAAAAGGCTTAATTTCTATCGGCGCCTATTAACGGTTGTTAGAGAATAGCTAGAAGGGGTGGATAATTTCCGCCCCTTTTTTTTGGCTGATGTTTTTAATGTTGCAGCGACTATAGCGTCAGTATTATTGGAGAAGGTTTAAATATTTATTCGATATGTTTATATTTTTATTATTTTATAGTTCTTAATAATCTTTATTGTTCTCTTTTAAAAGCGGCGTTTATGGTGTGGTCGGCTACACTTTAACGTCAGATGAACTCGGCAAGGACTGCCGTAATCCTCCAGTTCGTTAGTACCTATTACTTGAACTTAAGGTTAAATAAGCGTGGAGAAGCAAAATGGATGTGCAGAATAAACGTCTCGTGATTTGCTGTGATGGCACCTGGAATACCCCCGAACAACCCACTAATGTTGTGAAGCTATTGCGCAGTATTAAACCTTACAGCGACGATGGCAAACATCAAGTCGTGTTTTATGATCAGGGGGTGGGAACCTATAATCCCATTGACAAATTTATTGGCGGCGCCTTTGGTAAGGGGATTGAGCAAAATGTGCTCGATGCCTATCGCTTTATTGCCCACAACTATCAACAGGGTGACGAGCTTTATTGTTTTGGCTTTAGCCGAGGTGCCTACACGGCCAGGGCGCTGGGTGGCATGTTGCACTGCATCGGTCTGCTCCCTAAGGACGAGCTACAAAGCTTGCCGGCTGCGTATAAATATTACCGAACACCTCCCCACAAAAGAAATGCTCAGACTTATGAGCAAATACCTAAGCCTGAAATAAAACTCATGGCGGTGTGGGATACGGTGGGTGCTCTCGGTGCTCCGACGCCAATTTTAGGGCGCTTTACCAAACCACTGGTTGGTTTTTTTAATACCCACCTCAGCCCTGATATTAAAAATGCGTATCAGGCATTAGCCATTGATGAAAAGCGTGGCGTGTTCCAGCCCGCTCTGTGGACGGGTGAAATTAATAATGACCAAAAAGTGGAGCAATCCTGGTTTGCCGGTGTGCATTCAGATGTGGGGGGTGGCTATGAGCAAGCGACTTTATCGAATGTAGCTTTGAGCTGGATGGTGAGCAAATCGAGATCCCTGGGCCTGGATTTTTCTAATGATTACCTTTCCTACAGGGGTGAAATGCATGCCGATGATTTACATGACTCCTACAGCTGGGCCTACGGTGCGATGGAAAAGCTGGGCGTAAAACAAGGTGTTCGGCAGTTGCAGGGCGAATACGATAATCCGCCCATAAATATTGCTATTCATGAATCGGTCATCCAGCGTATGGAAGAGGTGGAAAGTTACCAGCCGATTAACTTTGTCAACACTCTGCCTGTCTCTCGCACCGATGAGCGTCGTCATTTTACGCGCTTGAAAACGCAGCAATTACGGGGGCTTTTACAAACGGACAAAGAAGCCATCGGCTGTGAAATACTCGATTATTCTCCCCTGGGAGGCGTCAGGATTAGCTGTGATGAAGACTTGAAAGAGAGCGATACCATCGCCATCAGTTCGGCCAGGTTTGCCAAAACCCTGGCAACCTGTGTCTGGCAGCAGGGCAATACTTACGGCTTAAATTTTGCTGCGTAATACCTTACCCACTCCCGTTTTTGTTCTGGCTGAGCTAGAGTGAAAGCGGGTTTTTTTAACAACAGGCGCTGGGTTTATTACGTTCAGTTTTAGCATCGAAAGGCATGCTGGAACCACAGGCTTCAAACAGGCCCAGGTGGTGGTTGAAATCGCCGCTGAAGTCAAAGTGCTCGGCGAAGCGGCTATCGTGCAGCATGCGCCAGGTGTTGCCGCACACGGGGAAGGGTTTGCCAGTTTCAATGTTGTGGTGTTTATCGAGGATGAATGCCTCGGATAAGTTGGTGATGGTGCCACGATAAACCACACTTTGGCCAAAATCTTCACAGGCACTTTCTAGCGTGTCGATTTTAAACAGACGGTAGGTTGCAGAGAAAAAGTTCAGGTCGCCGGTTTGTGCAGCAAGCTCGGGGTCGGTAATTTCAAGGGGCCTGTCTTCCACTAGGCGAGGATCGGCAAAGCCGGCTTTTGTGGCGATACGCAGGAAGTCGTTCCAGTATAAGGCTCCACCCAGACACTCGCCGTAGAGGACGGAGTCGTTGCGCACGGCTTCGGGCACGCGGCGGTCGGCGTAGACATCGGAAAAGTAAAACTCACCACCGGGTTTTAATAAGCGTTGAATGCCTTCCAGAACGGCATCTTTATCGGTGCAAAGGTTGATAACGCAGTTGGAAACAATAACGTCAAAACTGCCGGGCTCCAGCTCGAGTTCGTGCAGGCGCTCAATGTCGCCTTTAATAAAACGTACGTTGTCGAAGCCGAATTTTTCGCTGTGCCAGTCTCGGTGTTGCTCGGCAACGGCCAGTTGCTCATCGGTCATATCGACACCGACCACTTCACCGCTGGCCCCGACGAGTTGCGCGAGGGCGTAAACATCGCGCCCGGAACCGCTACCCAGATCTAAAACGTTACAGCCCTCTAACAAGTCGGGACACACGAGTCCGCAGCCGTAGTAGCGCGAGAGCACCTCGGGATGGATATTGTCGATCAGCGGTTTAAGCCAGGTGGGTAGCGCACTGATATCACAGCAAGCACTGGTTTTTAAATCGTCTGTGCTTTGCAGTTGCTTGCCGTAGTAGTCTTGAACGATGTCGCGCATGGCAGTCTTTCCCGTTAATCAGTGTGTTCATATTTAATGAATGGCAGTTTACATCCCCGCACGGGGCAGTGGTATAGCTAGCCCCTGCGCCATCGGTGATAGCGTTGCAGCCAGCGCAATACGCCTTGCGGTGCGTGGGCGCGCTTCCATTCTCCGGCGGCGTATTTATTGGCCTCGGCCCAGGTGGGATAGGTGTGAATGGTGCCCAGTATTTTATTCAGCCCCAGGCCGTGTTTCATTGCCAGCACAAATTCGGCGAGTAGTTCTCCGGCGTGTTCGCCGACCAGGGTGACGCCGAGAATGCGGTCTTTACCCGGCACGGTGAGTACTTTTACAAAGCCGTCAGTGGCGCTTTCGGTAATGGCCCGGTCTAATTCTTTCAGCTCGAAACGAGTGATTTCATAGGCGATATCCTGTGCTTTGGCCTCTTGCTCGTTGAGGCCGACGCGGGCAACTTCGGGGTCAATAAAGGTGGTCCAGGGTATGACGCGGTAGTCGACCTTGAATTTTTTAAGGTGGCCAAAGAGGGCATTCACGGCACCATACCAGGCCTGGTGAGAGGCGGTGTGGGTAAACTGGTAGGGACCGGCGACATCACCGGCGGCAAAAATATTGGGGTAGAGGGTTTGCAGATAGTCGTTAGTGAGCACCGTACCTTGGGTTTCAATGCCGAGTTCTTCCAGTCCGTAGCCTTCGAGTCGAGGTTGGCGGCCGACGGCGATGAGTAGTTGGTCGAAGGCAATACGCTGTTCTTTCTTGCCGCCTTTAATAGAGCCTTCAGTCGCAGCTTCAACAACAATATATTTTTCATCGCCATCCCGCTCACAGCGCAGTATTTTACAGGCCCTTAGCACTTGCACGCCATCGGCTTCCAGATGACTTTGCGCCAGCGTGGAGACCTCTTCATCTTCGCGGGGCATCAGCCGAGGACCGCGCTGAATTTGCGTCACCGCTGAACCGAGCCGGGCAAAGCTTTGGGCCAACTCACAGCCAATAGGCCCGCCACCCAACACGACTAGCCGCCGGGGGGCAGCATCGAGCTTGGCGAAGGCATCCCAAAGTGTATCGCTGGTGACATAGCCAACATCGTCAAGGCCGGGCAGTGCTGGCACAGAGGGGCGGGCACCAGTGGCGATGATAATACTGCGGGTGGTGAGTTGCGTCATGGCACCATCGGGCTGGCGGATTTCGACCGTCCAGGGGTCGACGATGCGGGCGTGGCCTTGCATGACATCAACGCCCAACTCACTATAACGTTCGATACTGTCGTGGGGTTCTACCGCCGCGATGACGCGCTGCACACGGGCCATTACCCTGGCAAAGGACAGCGCGGGTTCGGCGTCATTGAGCCCGTAACGGCTGCCCTGGCGAATTTGCTGGGCGAGTTTCGCGCTTTTAATTAAGGCTTTACTGGGCACACAGCCAGTGTTGAGGCAGTCGCCACCCATTTTGTGGGCTTCGACTAAAGTCACTTTGGCTTTAACCGCAGCGGCGATATAACTGGAGACCAGGCCGCCAGCGCCGGCGCCAATTACAATTAAGTTGCGATCAAATTTTGCCGGGCGCTGCCACCTGGCGTAGACGCGGCGACTTTGAATAATAGCCACTACTTTTTTTGCCAATAAGGGAAAGATGCCAAGCAGCACAAAAGAGGCAAGCAGAGTGGGCGACAGCACGTCCGCTAAACTTTCAAGCTGGGCTAGCTGGGTGCCGGCATTAATAAAGACCACGGTGGCGGCCAGCATGCCAACTTGGCTCACCGCATAAAAAGTGACGGTGCGAATCGGCGTTAAACCCATCAGCAGGTTAATAAGAAAGAAGGGAAATATCGGTACCAGTCGCAGGGTAAATAAATAAAAGGCACCGTTTTTTTCTATGCCTTCGTTAATGGTGCTGAGCCGATCGGCAAAGCGCGTTTGCACCGCATCGCGTAGCACAAAGCGAGAGACCAGAAAGGCCAGAGTGGCGCCGATGCTACTGGCGAAGGAGACAATAATCGTACCCCACAGTAAGCCGAAGAGCGCGCCGCCGCCCAGAGACATCACCGCTGCACCGGGCAGTGATAGGCCGGTAACGATGACGTAGACAATAAAGAAGCTCCCGGCCACCAGCAGAGGGTCGCTAGCCAGCCGAGCCTGTGCTTGATCGAGACTCCCTTTGAGGCCTTCGAGTGTCAAGGTTTGATGTAAATCGAAGGCGAAGAAAGCGCCGGCCATGGCCGTTAGAAATAGAACCAGAAGGCTTCTCTTCATCCTTTGTTGCTCTTATTTATGGATTAAGTGTGATCGTAACAATGCTCAGACAGTCAGCTATAGGCAGGGTTCGATTTGATGCTGATTGGATTTTGACTGACATTTATGAATTTCAGGTAAGTGTACCCTTTTTCATAATGGCTTCTGCAAGGATAGTACGGAATATTTTGGAAGGGGGTTTATCGCTGAATGGCAAAAAAAGACCTTGAAATAGGTGTGCTTTAACCATCCAGTAGGTGAATGTATTAATCGAGTAGGGCTGTTAACGATGCCGGCAGGGCCTTGCCTTTCTTTCGTAGGTTCGGTACTACTTTTTCACCGAGTACGTTACCAAGAGATAAGCCTTTCCAGTTGAGTAAGGATAAATACTCATTAAGGAAAAGTGTTGGCAGGCGGGCCTCAGATACTTTATGCAGGCGCTGATGGCAGAGGCGAGCTATATAGAACACCGCTGCTGCGGTGACAATGTCTTCGGGAATTTTTTGTGGAGGCGCAAACTCAGGAAAATCTTGATGTTCGACAGTTTTCCAAATGCCCTCAGGTAAGTTCCATGTGTGCAGTAACTGAGCGCCAATGACTGCGGTGTCAAAAAAATCGATTAAATTCTGTAATTTGGGATTTTGTTGGCGTAGTAACTCTATAACGATGTTACCGAGGTCGTGTACCAGACCGATGGTCGCCATTTCGGATGGTTTTCCAATTCCAGATGCCTGAGAAATGGCAAAGGCGATATGGGATATTTCAAGGGAGCGTGTATACACTTTCTGAAAAATGGGTGTGGCGGGTAAGCTTTTACGCATGCTCTGTGACATGATGATTTGATGTACACCAACAAAACCCAATAATGAGACAGAGTGATTAACGTCTGATATTTTTTCTTCAAAATTATATTCGGCTGAATTAAGAGTTTTGAGTAGAATGCTGGTCAGCGAGGGGTCGCTTTTTACCAGGTCAACAACCTCATTAGTCGATGTGCTGTCGTCCATTAGCTTGTTTAAAAGGCTTATAGTGGCAATAGGCAACTTGGGTATTTTTTGTATAACGGTCTGAGTCAGTTCTGAGTTTTTTGAGCGATCTTTAGCCTTGATGCGGATGTCAAATAACGTCTCTATCAAATCTTGTCGCTGTGATGAAAAAGTGTCTTTTTCTGTTTCTTTCCTGGCCGTCTGGGCGATAGAGCTTTTATGCAATTCGCGATAGATGAAAAGAAGTACATCTTCGTCAATACTTTGAAGCAGACGTTCATCGAGGAGTAGTACTGAGCTGGCCTCGCTCGCCCTTGCAGAACTTGTTCTTTTTGCTACGCCGTCTAAGTCGACAAAGGTGATCCACGCTTTCTCGGGATAGATGGCGATGTTTATCTCGTCACCGTCGCAAAGAGAGATTTCCTCAATCGAGCCGTCTAGTACGATAAACCCGGTATTGGCGGGGGCCCCTTCCTTGAAGAGGTACTCGCCTTGGGCCAGTTTTTTTGTGGTGCCAATGTTGAGTAGGGTAACCAGTTCCTTGCCTTTGTTGGCACCTACATTTTGTAGGCGATCCTTTAAGGGCGTGTCAGGGTTGGCTACACTGGGCTGGGCTTGAGCCAGCGTTATATTTGCTTTGGTGGAAGCAGAGGCAGTGGGAGGGGCTTGTTGTTTTCGCCTCAAAAATTTTAACATTAATCCATCCTGTAATACCAAAATAAGGGTTTGGCCGGATAAATCCGGTAATACTCCTTTTTAGCAATACCACGGTATTATTTACAGGTAAAATGGTACTTGGCTTGTGTTTTTGGAAGGTAGATCACAGAGTGGTTTGTGCCGCGATTATTTGCTCTATACCAGACGCTTATAAAAAATCTTTGATTTACGCTGGTAGTTGTAGAGCTCGGCTTTCTCCTGCGGTAATTGCGCCAGGTTGGTGGCAACAAAACCGTTTTCCTGAAACCAGTGAGCTGCCTGAGTGGTCAGCACAAATAATGCTTCGAGCTCGAGTTCGTTTTTGGCCTTGTTCTGTAAATGTTCAAGCAGGCGAGTGGCCAGGCCCTGATTGTGAAAGTCGGGGTGAGTCACCACACAGGCCAGTTCCGCCGCTTTGCCATCGTTAAAGGGGTAGAGGGCGGCACAGGCGATGAGCATACCCTCGGGATGGGCGATAACATAAAAGCGGGATATTTCCGTTTCGAGCAGCTCTCGGGAACGCTTGACCAGCACACCTTGCTCTTCCAGGGGACTAATTAAATCGAGAATGCCGGTAATGTCGTCGATACTCGCCTGGCGAATGACCTCCTCGCCGTGTTGCAGTACCAGGGTGCCTACGCCATCCCGGGTAAATAACTCACCGAGCAGGGCGCCATCGTCGCTGTAGCTGATTAAATGGCAGCGTGGCACACCGCTCAGGCAGGCCTGATAAGCCCCTTGCAGAGCGCCGAAAAGTGCGGGCTCTATAATTTCTTCGAGCATCTGCTGAGCCTGGCTCAAATTAATGCTTTTTAACAGCGTACCTTTGGCATCATTCAAGCCCGCATCAGTGCCAAGGAAAATTAGCTTTTCAGCCCCGAGAGTAATCGCAGCCTGAGTGGCGACATCTTCATAGCTGAGATTAAAGGCCTCTCCGGTGGGCGAATAACCGACAGAGGAGAGCAGCACGATGGCAGCGTCGTCGAGCTGGCTTTGTATGCCGGCGCGGTCGATTTTGCGCACCTCGCCACTGTATTGAAAGTCGATACCCTCGCGAATACCAAAGGGCTTGGCGGTGATAAAATTGCCGCCGACCACACGAATGCGCGCACCGTGCATGGGCGAATTCGCCAGGCCCATCGACAGTAGCGACTCAATACTAATGCGCACGCTGCCCACGGCATCTTTCACACATTCCATCGCCTGGCTGTCGGTGATAGGCGTGTGGTCTGCATATTGAAGCGTAAGCTGGCGCTGCTCTAAGCGTTGCTCAAGTTGCGGGCGGGCACCGTGTACCAAAACAATGCGCATGCCCAGCGAATTGAGCAGAGCGATATCGTGAATAATATGGGTAAAATTTGTGTGACAAATAGCCTCGCCGGGCAGGGCGATAACGAAGGTCTTACCCCTGTGTCGATTAATATAGGGCGAAGTTTCACGAAAAAATTTAACGTAGTCGGTCATAGCCTTGGCTTGTTTTACACGCTGGGTAAGAGGTTTCTCCCGAGTATAACAAGTGCGGTACTAGATGCCAGAGCCCGTGCGAGCACATCCTATCGACTCTAAAAGCTGTGGGGCGGCGAGTTTGGTGGTTCTTGGTCGGGGCTTGCCAAACATTCTTCCGCTAAGAGATGAAGGGCGTTAAACTTTCTGCCGATAAAGAGGGCTTGTAGCAGTAGCGACCGTACTTGTTCTTCCCTGCTATTAGTCCTGGTGGTGTGAGGGCGGGCAAGCCAACTTTAAAGAAACTAACCTTAAAGAAATTAACTGAAAGAAACTGACTATGTTAAAAACAATAAATGTTTATCCGCTGGCATGGCTCGCTATTTTTACCCTCATTATTAGCGGCTGCTCCTTTCAAAAACCCGACTACCTGACAATGATAAGCCCGGACGAATTAAATCAGCTCATGCAAGCAGAAGATATTTTTCTGGTGGATGTTCACACGCCAAAGCAGCGGCATATAAAAGGCACTGATTTGTTCATTCCCTATAACAAGGTTGAGCAGCATATCGACAAGCTGCCCAGTGACAAAAATACCGCTATCTATCTTTACTGTGCCGGTGGGCCAATGGGTAATGCGGCAGCGCGAACACTCCATGACCTGGGTTTTAGCAACTTAAGTAATCTTGAGGGCGGCGCCCATGCCTGGGGCAAGGCGGGTTATGCCTTTGAATAAAGGGTTTGATAGCAACGTTGGTCAGAGGGGCTGTATAAACAGCTCTTAGCCCGAGGCAACAATTGACAGCATTTTTTTATCCCTGTGAAAGTACCGCTTATGATTGTTTAGCTCAGCTTCCGCGCAATATAGACGCCGTAGCTGTAATGTTGTTTGAACCTCTCATAGAGCGTAATTTCTGTTTTTTCAGCATCGACGATTGCTTGAGCTTTTTCGTTATTGTCATTGCGAGCGAGGAATGCGAAAAAACTGCTTTGCATTGGCCGATAGTAATTATCCAGCCAGCAGTGCTCTGGTAAAATAAAATACCCGACGGGAGAATAGCCGCTATTTTCAAGGATGTTAATCTTTGCAGAGGCTGTATCAATTTCTGGATATTCGCCAGCCCAATATTCCTCGATTTCAATTGGACGATCATTCGTTGTCCATGTAATTTCTGACACAATTAGCAAGCCACCGGGTTTCAGGAAGCGCTGCCAGTCATTGATCCCATTTTCGAAACCCATATTGTATATGGCGCCTTCAGACCAGATGACATCGTATTCCTCTTCGTCAAACGGCAGGCTGTCCATTGAGCATACGAGAGGATCTATTTTTTTGCTTAAGCCTTCATTTTCGGCATTGGTTTGAAGTACTTCAATAAAATCGGGCAAAAAATCTACAGCAGTGATTTGGGCATTTAACGTTCGGGCAAGCAAGAGGGTAGATGCGCCTGTTCCAGAGCCAATATCCGCGATCTTTAACGGTGCTGAAGACGATAGTCCAGCTAAGTCGATAGCTATTTTCGTTTCTGCATCTCCTCCCGGTCCTTGCCGCTTTGCTCTCTTATGCAGGTCTATTAAAAGTTGATAGTCTTCCATTGTTTCGTGTTGCCCTATTTAGGTTTTGTTTTTATTGCGTACCCTTCAAACAATAATAAGCAATAACTTCTTCAAGTAGATTAATCATCGGTTTAATGCGCTCGGTGGCAAGATATTCATCGGGCTGGTGGGCCTGGTCAATATTGCCAGGGCCGAGCACCATGGTGTCCATACCCAGTTGATGTAAATACGGTGCTTCGGTGGCGAAGGCGACGCTTTCGCTGCTATGGCCGGTGAGTTTTTCACAGAGGGCGACCAGTTCGGAGTCCTTGTCGGCAGCGAAGGCGGGCACGCCAAAGTGTTGCATGCTCACCTGTGTACCCTCCGCTTTGCCGAGGCCAAGCAGGCGTTGTTCGAGTAAGCCCTGTAACTCGCTAATGTCCATGCCGGGCAGGGGGCGTATTTCAAAACCGAGTTCGCTGTGGCCACAAATGCGGTTGGGGTTGTCGCCGCCGTGAATGCAACCGAGGTTGAGCGTCGGGTAGTCGATGGCGAAGAGGGGGTTGTGATAATTCGCTTTTAATTCGCCTTGCAGGGCGCGCAATACACCGAGGGCATCGTGCATGGTGTGCAGGGCGTTGTTGCCCAGGGCGGGGTTGCTGGAGTGGCCGGATTTGCCCTGTATCAGCAGTTTTTCAATCATAATGCCCTTGTGCATGGCGATGGGCTTCATGCCGGTGGGCTCGCCGATTAAAGCGGCGCGGGCCCTGGGTTTACCGGCGACTGCCAGTGCTCGGGCGCCGGCCATTGATGACTCTTCATCGGCGGTGGCGAGAATAATCAGCGGGTGTTGCAGCGGCTTGTCGAGAAAGGTTTTTGCCGCTTCAATCGCCAGGGGAAAGAAGCCTTTCATGTCGCAAACACCAAGACCGTAGAGGCGATTGTCGCGCTCGGTCAGGGCAAAGGGCGACTGCTGCCAAAGGCCTTCGTCACAGGGTACGGTGTCGGTGTGCCCAGCCAGCACCAGCCCGCCGGGGCCGGTGCCAAGGGTGGCAATAAGGTTGGCTTTGCGCGGATCTTCAAGGGGCATAATTTCGGTGGCAAAGCCGAGATCGTCGAGCCAGCTGGCGAGAATCTCGATCACCTCGCGGTTGCCCTGGTCGACATCGGCGTTGACGCTGCTAATGGAGTTGCTGGCAATTAGCGCCTGTAGCATGGGGAGTAAATTCATGGCTTGCCCAGCGACCTCGAGTAGGGAATCATCGTTTGCAAAATAAAGAGCTTGAAGAAGTGTAAGCCCGTGCAGTAAAAATGCAATCTGCTTGCCTCGGCGCAATGTATTGTTTGTTGGGGTCTTGCATCATGGCGGGATAAAGAAACGCTGGGCAGTGAAGAATTTGGAAGAGCTTAATGGACCGATATTTATGAAAAATTTGCAGCTACCGCAAGCGTTAAAAGAGACTGTTGATACGCATCTTGAGCGCTTTCACGAACAGGCCTGCGAAGAAGACAGGCTCTGGTTGGACCAGCAGCTGGAAGATGAAACCTTCGCCCAGCAGTTGCGCTGGGTATGGACGGGTAGTGAGTTTGTCGCACACACTTGTATTCAGTTTCCCGAGTTACTGCGCAACCTGGTTGACAGTGGTGAGCTACTGACCTCGCGCAGTGATAATGGCGTGCCCGCCGAGTTGCAGGCCTATGAAAGCGAGGCGCTATTACACAGTGGCCTGAGGAAGTTCCGCCGCCGCCAAATGCTGCGCATTATTTGGCGCGACCTCACGCGACTGGCCGACACGATGGAAACCACCGGGGATATGTCCTGGCTGGCTGATGTGACGATTGTGGCGGCGATGGATTTTCTCTATGCCATGCTGGCCGAGCGCTGGGGCACACCGATGGGTGGGGAGAGTGGCCAGCGTCAGGAACTGGTCGTGCTGGGTATGGGCAAGCTGGGTGCCAGCGAGCTGAATGTGTCATCTGACATCGACCTGATTTTCACCTATCCCGAAGCCGGTGACACCGAGGGCGGTCGCAGCCAGTGTACTAACCAGGAGTTCTTTATCCGTCTCGGCCAGAAGTTGATCCAGGCGCTGGATAATAAAACCGCCGATGGCTTTGTGTTTCGTGTCGATATGCGCCTGCGGCCCTACGGCGAAAGCGGCACACTGGTGCTGAATTTTGCCGCTATGGAAGACTATTACCAGGCTCAGGGGCGAGACTGGGAGCGCTACGCGATGATTAAATGCCGGGCCATCACCGGCGATGATGCCGCGAAAGCCGAGTTAATGGGCATACTGCGGCCTTTCACGTATCGCCGCTATATCGACTTTGGTGCCATTGAAGCACTGCGCGATATGAAGACAATGATCACCCGCGAGGTGCTGCGCCGTGGCCTGGGCAATGATATTAAACTCGGCCCCGGTGGCATTCGCGAAATTGAATTTACCGCCCAGGCCTTTCAGTTAATTCGCGGCGGTCGCGACCTGCACTTTCAGACCCAAAGTTTGCGTCAGGTCTTGAGTTTTATCGACGTAGAAAAGCTACTGCCCGATGGCAGCGGTGACAAGCTGTGGCAAAGCTATTGCTTCCTGCGCGATGTGGAGCACGTTATACAGGGCTGGCGAGATCAGCAAAGCCAGCTCTTGCCCGATGGCGAGCTGGAGCACCTGCGCATCGCTGCAATGATGGGCTTTGTCGACTGGGCCAGTTTTATGCTGGAGCTAGACAGGCATCGCGATTTTGTACACGGTATTTTCAGCGGCTTTGCCGAAGATGCCGAAGACAGCGCTGGCGAGGAAGGTGTAGAGGACTGGCAGCTCGATGACAGTGAGCAAGCAGCTGAGCGTCTGACTAAGCTTGGCTATGACGATGCCGAGCAGGCGGCACAGACCTTGCTAAAGTTGCTGCAAAGCTCAGCGGTTCAAACCATGCAAACGAGTAGCCGCACCCGCCTCGATTCATTGTTGCCGCTATTGATTAACAGCTGCGCGCAAGTGGGCAATGCCTCCGAGGCTCTGCAGCGAGTACTCGTACTGGTTGAGGCGGTCGCCCGGCGCAGTGCTTATTTGGTGCTGTTGATAGAGAGCCCGGCGGCGCTGGAGCAACTGGTGAAACTCTGTGCTGCCAGCCCGTGGATTGCCGACAGTCTGGCGAGCAATCCGGCTCTGCTCGATGAGCTGCTCGACGCCAGAACGCTGTATACGCCGCCCGATCGCCAGCAACTGGCCGACGAGCTGCGCCAGTTATTACTGCGTATTCCCGATGAAGACCTCGAGGCACAGATGGAAACCCTGCGCTATTTCCGCCTTGCCCACGGTCTGCGGGTCGCCGCCTGTGAGGTGATGGGGGTGCTGCCTTTAATGCGTGTCAGTGATTACTTAACGTGGTTGGCCGAGGTCATGCTGGAGCAGGTGCTGGCCATTGCCTGGCACGACATGACCAGTCGCTACGGTCTGCCCTGTAATACCGATGGGCAAACGCCCGGCCTGTTGATTGTCGGTTATGGCAAGCTGGGCGGCATTGAGTTGGGCCACGGTTCGGATCTGGACATGGTATTTATTCACAATGCCACCCAGGGTTTGAATACCGATGGCGAGCGCAGTGTCGATAACGAAACTTTTTTTGCTCGCCTGGGCCAGCGTATATTGCATATTCTCGGTACGCGCATGGCATCGGGCGTGCTCTACGAAACCGATATGCGCCTGCGGCCCTCGGGTAATTCTGGTTTGCTGGTTTGCTCGCTGGCAGCCTTTGAAAAATATCAGCGCGAAAGCGCCTGGACCTGGGAGCAGCAAGCCCTGGTGCGAGCCAGAGCTATTGCCGGTGATCAGCCATTGGGCGAGGCGTTTGAGGCCTTGCGCAGGCAGTTGATGGAGCAGGATCGTGATCTTGAAACCCTACGTGAGGAGGTCAGCGCCATGCGCAGTAAAATGTTCGACCACCTCGGCTCAGGGGCCGGTGCCCAGGGGGAGGGTGAGTTCAACCTTAAGCAGGATAGGGGAGGTATCGTTGACATTGAATTTATGGTTCAATTCGCGGTTTTAGCGCAGTCAAAATCCGTACCCGCCGTGGCTCATTGGCACGACAACATCCGTATACTGGGTGACCTGGTGAGCGCTGGCTTTTTCTCGACAGAGGAAGGCGAGCAGCTGACCCGGGCCTATATTGCCTATCGCTCTGCGGGTCACCGCTTACAGCTACAGCAGTTACCGGGTGTGGTGAAGACTGGAGAATTCGATATTCACCGTCAGGCCGTCGCCACTATTTGGGCGCGGTTATTTGGCAGTGAAAAGTTAGCGTAGAGGAGAAGTTCAATGTCGTTTGCAGATCGCGATGGTTTTATTTGGTTTGATGGTGAGATGGTGCCCTGGCGCGATGCCAAGGTGCATGTGCTTACCCACACCCTGCACTACGGCATGGGCGTGTTTGAAGGCGTGCGTGCCTACAATACCGAGAGCAAAGGCACGGCGATTTTTCGCTTAAAAGAGCACACAAAACGCCTGCATAACTCGGCCAAAATTGTCGGCATGGACATGCCCTTCGATGAAGACACGCTGAATCAGGCGCAGCTCGACGTGGTGAAAGCCAATAATCTCGAAGAAGCCTATTTGCGCCCCATGGCGTTTCTTGGCTCCGAGGCCATGGGTCTGCGTGCAGATGGTCTTTCGACCCACGTTATTGTCGCCTCCTGGGAGTGGCCCTCCTATATGAGCCCCGAGTCGCTGGAGCAGGGTATTCGCATTCATACCTCCTCCTTCACGCGTCACCATGTCAACATCACCATGTGCAAGGCGAAGGCGAACGGCAACTACATGAATTCGATGATGGCCCTGCGCGAAGCCCTGCAAAACGGCTACGACGAAGCCCTGTTACTGGATGTCGAGGGCTATGTCGCCGAAGGTAGTGGCGAGAATATATTCATCGTGCGCGATGGTGTGCTCTATACGCCGGAGCTGACCTCCTGTCTCGACGGCATCACCCGTGGCAGTGTTATTCAAATGGCCCAGGAGCGTGGTTACGAAGTGCGTGAAAAGCGTATTACCCGCGACGAAGTGTATATTGCCGACGAAGCTTTCTTCACGGGTACCGCTGCTGAAGTACTGCCGATTCGTGAGCTGGATAATCGCGAGATCGGTTGTGGCTCTCGTGGTCCCATAACTGCCGAGCTGCAAGCCGCTTACTTTGACGCCGTACGCGGTCGTAATGACGAGCACCCCGAGTGGCTGGCGCCGATCAACGCTTAGTGCTGCTTTATTAACCATTGAATTAATAGAGATACGCTAATTAACAACAAAAAAATCCTTATTGTCGGCCCTTCGTGGGTCGGCGATATGGTGATGGCGCAAACGCTATTTACCAGCCTTAAACAACGCGACCCCGATTGCAGCATCGATGTACTGGCGCCAGCCTGGAGTCGCCCGCTGTTAGAGCGCATGCCCGAAGTGAATGGGGCGATTGCCATGCCAGTGGGGCATGGCGAGCTGGCTCTGCCCAAGCGCTGGGCGCTGGCTCAACAGCTGCGCAAGCAGGCTTACGATGAAGCTTATGTGCTGCCCAACTCTTTAAAATCCGCCTTAATTCCCGCTTTTGCCGGTATTCCCCTGCGTGTTGGTTGGCGCGGTGAAATGCGCTTTGGTCTGCTCAACGATATTCGTTTGCTCGATAAAGCACGCTACCCTCTAATGATAGAGCGCTTTATTGCGCTGGCTTATGCCGAGGGCAAAGGCCTGCCCGACGAACTGCCGCGCCCTCATCTTGAAGTGGATGAATCGGCTTTGGCTGCATTGCGCGATAAATTTTCTATCGACCTGAGCCGGCCCGTATTGGCGCTGTGCCCCGGTGCAGAATTTGGCCCCGCCAAGCGCTGGCCCGAGGCGCACTACAGCGAGGTCGCTCAGGCCATGCTCGACCGTGGCTGGCAGGTTTGGTTGATGGGTTCGACGAGCGATGCCGCCGTGGGCGATAGTATCGCCACATCAATAGCGGGTGAGAACGCGGCAAATATTCGCAACCTCACCGGGCAAACCGAGTTGTCTGAGGCGATAGATTTACTCTCAATGGCCACGGCCGTGGTCAGTAACGACTCAGGCTTAATGCACATTAGTGCTGCCCTGGGTCGGCCACTGGTGGTGGTTTATGGTTCGACCTCCCCCGGGTTTACGCCACCCCTGGGCGATTGTGTGGAAGTGTTGTCGGTGCCCGTTGATTGCGGGCCCTGCTTTCAGCGTGAGTGTCCGCGAGGGGATGTAAAGTGTTTAGTGGAACTCGAGCCGCAGCGGGTTATCGCGGCGCTCGACAGGCTCGTCGCTGCTGATTCACCCGCGCCAGTCTGATAGATGGGCGGGACTAATGGTTTACCTTCTGTGCAGTTAGCCTTCGCTCTCTACAAATATTTCCCCTTCGGTGGTTTGCAGCGCAACATGCTGGCGATGGCGCTTGAGGCTATCGCCCGGGGCCATGGAGTGACAGTTTATTGCAGTGATTGGCAGGGTGATTGCCCAGCGGGTATTGATCTGCAAGTGATTCCTGCACGGGGCTGGGATAATGCGGCGCGCATGCAAAACTTTGCCGCCGATTTGCGTCCGCAATTAAAAGATTACGATTTGCTGGTCGGCTTTAATAAATGGCCGGGGCTCGATCTGTACTATGCGGCCGATTCCTGCTTTGCCTACAAAGCCCACTACGAAAGGGGCTTTTTCTATCGCCTTGCGCCCAGAACAAAAGCCTATTTAAAGCTAGAGAAAGCCGTATTTGGCACTGCTTCAAAGACGCAAATTCTTGAGGTTTCGCGCCCCGAGCGTGAGCGCTTTGTGCAGTGTTACGGCACGGCAGAAAATCGCTTTAATACTTTACCACCGGGCATAGCGACGAATCGTGTGGCCCCCAATAACTGGCGGCAGATTCGCAGCGAAACGCGAGAGCAGCTGGGTTTAGATAACGAACAAAAATGCTTTTTAGCCCTCGGCTCCGGTTATAAAACCAAAGGGCTGGACCGCAGCATTGCCGCTTTGCATACGCTGTGTGAACAGGGGGTGAATGGCATATTGCTAGTGGTGGGTGAAGACAAGCGCGAGCAATTTGTGCGTCAGGCACAAAAGCTCGGTTTACATGAGCGCGTGCGTTTTCTCAGTGGTCGCGATGATGTGCCGAATTTATTGCAGGCGGCGGATGTGCTATTACACCCGGCCTACAAAGAAAATACCGGCAATGCC
>CAYWXW010000051.1:22014-22980 GCA_964462265.1 uncultured Porticoccaceae bacterium
GAGATGCGGAGATGGGCGCGGTAATTACCAGCCCGTTTAACAGTGATGATTATGTTGCGGCGATTAATAAAGCGCTCACAATATCGGGTGAGCAGTGGCATCAGAAGGGTGAAAGTTTTGCCGCAAATAGTGATGTTTACAGTCGCCCCCAGGTCGCGGTCGATATTATGGAAAAGCTTGTTGATGAAAAGAGTGCGCGCCTGTGACTGAGTTAATACTTCGAGGTGAGTTACAGGAACTTTGGCGCGATAAAGATGTGTTCGCTTTGTTACAGGCTGTGGATGGCGAGGTGGTTCGCGATAAAGAGGGGCGGCAAACCCTGAAGTTTCAGCTGGCGGGCAAAACCTATTATCGCAAGCTGCACACCGGCATCGGCTGGCGGGAAATTATTAAAAACTTCCTGCAACTGAAAATGCCCGTCACCGGTGCTTCGAATGAATGGCTGGCGATTAATCGTGTTCACGAACTGGGCCTCGATTCGCTAAATGCCCTGGCTTACGGTTGTAAAGGCCATAATCCGGCTAAAAAGCTCTCCTTTCTCATCACCGAAGAATTAAGCAATACCTTGAGTTTGGCGCAATACGCTGAGCAGTGGCCGCATAAGCCGCCGCCACCCAGTGAGCGGAGAGCCTTAATTCGCAAAGTAGCGACGATAGCGCGCACCATTCACCGCGACGGCATTAATCATCGGGATTTATATATTTGCCACTTCCTGCTGGATTTATCCTCCGGGCCCAAGAGTGCAAAGGACGAGCCTCGACTCTTTCTTGTCGATTTGCATCGCGCACAGATGCGAGCCGCAGTGCCACGCCGCTGGCTGGTAAAAGATATTGCCAGTATTTACTTTTCATCGCTGGATATTGGCCTAACAAAAAAAGATGTTTACCTTTTTTTACAGGTCTATTTCGATATGCCCCTGCGTGAAATTTTCACTCGTCATGAAATGCTACTTAATAGCGTAACAAA
>CAYWXW010000052.1:0-1878 GCA_964462265.1 uncultured Porticoccaceae bacterium
TACTGTCGCGATGGCGAGCTGGTAAAAAAACTTGAGCAAAACCTCTGGCAACATATCCCCAGTAGTTTTCTCGCCCACAGCACGGCGGCCGACGATCGCGCACCCATCTATATTTGCAGTGATGACGAACCCGGCGACTACCACGATATGATGATTAATCTCGATAGCGACACACCCAGCTGGTTCAGCCGCTTCGAGCACCTCGCCGAACTTATTTACGGCGACGAAGCCCAGGTGCAAACTAAACGCGAACGCTTTGCCCACTACAAACACATGGGCTACCCCTTGGGCTTTAGCAAAGTTGAAAACCTCAAAGGCGCGCCCGTGCTTTTATAGTTGTCGCCTATGTTATCGGCGATGCTATCGCCTATAGAGTAACGCCCTCTCGCCCCGTATAATTCGCCACCCCTTAAGCTCATCCTTTAATCCAGCGCTTCAACGCAGCTTTTTAACCAGCTCTTTAACCCAATACAGGTACGCACACGCATCATGGAAAAAACCTACCAGCCCCAAGCCATCGAAAGTCATTGGTACAAAATCTGGGAGGAGAGCGGCCACTTCAAGCCCTCCGGTAGCGGCGACCCCTTTTGCATCATGATTCCCCCGCCCAATGTCACCGGCAATTTGCACATGGGCCACGGTTTTCAGGAGGCCATTATGGATGGCCTGGTGCGCTACCACCGCATGAAGGGTGACAACACGCTATGGCAAGTGGGCACCGACCACGCCGGTATCGCCACGCAAATGGTGGTCGAGCGCCAGCTTGAGGCCGATGGCATTAGTCGCCACGACCTCGGTCGCGATAAATTTATCGACAAAGTCTGGGAGTGGAAAGCAGAGTCCGGCGGCAATATCACCCAGCAGCTGCGCCGCCTTGGCGCCTCACCCGACTGGTCCCGCGAACGCTTCACCATGGACGATGGTTTCTACGATGCCGTGCAGGAAGCCTTTATTCGCCTCTACGACGACGGCCTGATTTATCGTGGCCAGCGCCTCGTTAACTGGGACCCGAAACTACACACCGCCATTTCTGACCTCGAAGTCATCTCCGAAGAGGAACAGGGCCATCTGTGGCACTTTCGTTACCCCCTGAGTGACGGCTCGGGCCATTTGACCGTCGCCACCACCCGCCCCGAAACCATGCTCGGCGACACCGCCGTTGCCGTACATCCCGACGATGAGCGCTATCAGGCCTTTATTGGCAAAACCATTACCCTGCCCTTAAGCGGTCGGGAAATACCCATTATTGCCGACGACTATGTCGACATGGCCTTCGGCTCGGGCTGTGTGAAAATCACCCCGGCTCACGATTTTAATGACTACGACATTGGCCAGCGCCACCAGCTACCGATGATCAACATCTTCGACCGGGACGCCAACCTCAACAGCAACGTACCCGAAAAATATCAGCGTATGGAGCGCTTTGACGCACGCAAGATTGTCGTCGCCGATCTCGATGAGCTCGGCCTACTTGAAAAGGTCGATGCCCACACACTGAAAACCCCACGCGGTGACCGCTCCGGTGTTGTTATCGAACCCTGGCTCACCGACCAGTGGTACGTTAGCGCCAAGCCCCTGGCCGAAAAAGCCATCGACGCTGTTGAACAACAAGCCATTCAGTTCGTGCCCAAGCAATACGAAAACATGTATTTCTCGTGGATGCGCGACATTCAAGACTGGTGCATCAGCCGCCAGCTGTGGTGGGGCCACCGCATCCCGGCCTGGTATGACGACGCCGGCAATATCTATGTTGGGCGCAGTGAGGCCGATGTACGCGCCAAGCACCAGCTTGGCGATGAAATCAACCTGCGTCAGGATGACGACGTACTCGACACCTGGTTCTCCTCCGGGCTGTGGACTTTCGGCACCCTCGGCTGG
>CAYWXW010000052.1:1888-13818 GCA_964462265.1 uncultured Porticoccaceae bacterium
CCGCAAGATACCGACGAGTTGCGCACCTTCCACGGCACCGACGTACTGGTCACCGGCTTCGACATTATTTTCTTCTGGGTGGCGCGCATGATTATGCTCACCCTCTATTTTATGGACGATGTGCCCTTTAAAACGGTTTACGTTCACGGCCTGGTGCGCGATGGACAGGGGCAGAAAATGTCCAAGTCCAAGGGCAATGTCCTCGACCCCATCGACCTAATTGACGGCATCGAATTAGAGCCACTGGTGACCAAACGCACCACCGGCATGATGCAGCCGCAAATGCGTGAAAAAATTGCCAAGCAAACTCGCAAAGAATTTCCCGATGGCTTGTCGGCCTACGGCACCGATGCCTTGCGCTTCACCTTTTATTCACTCGCCTCGACCGGGCGCGACATTAAATTCGACATCGGGCGCATCGAGGGCTATCGCAACTTCTGCAACAAAATATGGAACGCCACCCGCTACGTACTGATGAACACCGAAGAGCACGATTGCGGACAGGACGGCAGTGACGACTATCAGCTTTCTATTGCCGATCGCTGGATTATCAGCCGTCTGCAAGATGCCGAGCAGCAAGTTATCGACGGCATCGAAACCTACCGTTTCGACCTCGCCTCACAGGCCCTCTATGACTTTGTCTGGTCCGAGTACTGCGACTGGTATCTGGAATTGTCCAAGCCCATTTTGTGGGATGACAATGCCCCAGATGCCCTGAAGAAAGGCACTCGCCGCACACTGATTCGCGTGCTCGAAAGCATTATGCGCCTGGCCCACCCAATGATGCCCTTCATCACTGAAGAAGTGTGGCAAAAGATTCACACGCTGGCCGGTGTGCAGGGTGAAACCATTATGCGCCAGCCCTTCCCCATGCCAGACGACAGCCAGCGCGATGCCACCGCTGACGCCGATATTGAGTGGATCAAACAAATCATTATGGGCGTGCGCAATATTCGCGGCGAAATCAATATCTCCCCCGGCAAGCTACTGCCCCTGCTGTTTCAAAATGGTGGCCCCGAAGACCAGCGCCGCCTCAATGAAAATGCGCAATACCTGACCAAGCTGGCCAATCTTGAATCGGTGCAATGGCTCGACGCCGATGCACCTGTGCCTCCCTCAGCTACAGCCCTGGTGGGCGAAATGGAAATTTTTGTACCCATGGCTGGGGTCATCGACAAAGACGCAGAGCTGGCTCGCCTCAACAAAGAACTCGGCAAATTGAATAAAGAGATAGGGCGCTTAAAAGGCAAGCTCTCTAACGAGAAGTTTATTGCCAATGCACCCGATGATGTCATTGCCAAAGAGCGCCAAAAGCTGAGTGAAGCCGAAAGCGCCGTAGCGCGACTGGAAGAACAAAAGGCAAAAATCATCGCCCTGTAACAATACACAAATAGTTTTAGTGATTAAAATTAGCGATTAAAAAAGGGGCGATAGTATCGCCCCTTTTTTAATCGTAACGACAAAGTCACGCTGTCTTAGAATTCTTTATCAGTAAAACCAAGGCCAAATAAAGACTGTCCGTTAACAAATTCAGCAGGACACAATTTTTTAAACATTAGCTTTCAAAAGCTCCCGATAAGGCCTGAGGAGATTTTGGCACATCACAAGAACAACTCTGCTGCCTCATAAAATCAAGAAGTGCCTGGCGATTAGCATAGCTCATAAAGGTTGTCGTATGCCGACCACTTGTTACAACGCTCTGGTGATAGCCCGGGTGATTATCCATCAACAACTTGAGATTCGAAAATGGAATGATCTGGTCATCCTTACTGTGAAAAAATAATATTGGGGTTTTAGACAATTTCGCCAGCCCATCAATAGGATTATATTGATCGTAACCACGCCAAAACACAGGAAAATGGAAGGGCCAGGTAAGCCAGGATTGTCGCGCAACATGTTCGGCAATATCACGATAGCGGGTGAAGGCAGCGTCGCTAATAAGGCCACAAAGCTGTGGGTTATCAGTATGTTTAACGGCGTCGTGCAGCATTAAACTAGCCCCGATACTTTGCCCAAGAATAAAAAATGGCTGCCCTCCTGTCTGAGCCGAGGTGCTCATCCAGCCCACCGCAGCATCAATATCCAGAAAAACCTCAGGCAGTTCTGGCACACCATCGGAATGGCCAAAGCCACGATAATCCAGTAATAAAACCTGATAACCCGCCTTAGGCAGCCAGCGAATATTGTAAATATGAGTACTTATATTCTCGGCATTGCCATGTAGATATAACACACTGCCTTTGGGTTTCTGGCTGGTTGGCAGGAACCAGGCATGTAATTGAGTCCCATCCTCGGCGATCAGCTGTACATCTTCGTAGGGCAGTGCGTAGACAGAAGGGGTCTGCAGGTGACTTTTATAGGGGAAGAAGAATAAATTCGAGCAGCCACTTAGCGACAAGCATACTAATAAAACGACAATGTATCGGATAACATTAATCTCCTGCTTAGCCTAGTGAGCCTTTGAACAAGCCATGAACTCGTATCTGACAACTAAAATAATCAGCTTATTCGTCGCCTCATAGCGCCTACTCATGGCGCAGGTCAATAAATCGTCTCTACTATCAACCCTGCCGTCAACCCCGTGCTGCGCCGATTCGAAGAAGTTCACACTTATCATTGCCCGGGCTTTATTCCGCCCGCCCATCCCTGCTAGCCTTGTCGATATAAATATCCCCCACATATGGAAGGCTTCCAAGCATGGAATTTCTCGACTTACTGCGCACCATCGTCAAAGAAGACGGCTCCGATCTCTATTTCTCCACTGGCGCGCCACCGAGCATGAAAGTACTGGGCAAGTTGACCCCCATCACTGACAAGGCCTATGGCAAAGGTGAAATACAAGAAATCGCCTACAGCATCATGGACGAGGGTCAAATCGCCGAGTTTGAACACAAGCCAGAGATGAACCTGGCGATATCGGAGAAAAACATCGGTCGTTTCCGTGTCAATATATTTCGACAGCGCAGTGATGTGGCCATGGTGGTGAGAGTCATCAAAACTGACATCCCCAACTTTCGCGACCTCGGCCTGCCAGACATCGTCCCCAAACTGGTTCTGCAAAAACGCGGCCTGGTACTATTTGTGGGCGGCACTGGCTCGGGTAAATCGACCTCACTGGCCTCACTCATCGATTACCGCAATACCCACACCTCCGGCCATATCATTACCATTGAAGACCCCGTGGAATTTCTCCACCCCCATAAAAAGAGCATCGTTAACCAACGCGAAGTTGGAGTCGATACAGATAGCTACGAAGACGCCCTGCAAAACACACTACGCCAAGCCCCCGATGTCATTCTCATTGGTGAGATTCGCAGCCGTGAAACCATGGAGCACGCCCTGGCCTTTGCCGAAACTGGCCACCTCTGCCTGTCCACACTGCACGCCAACAATGCCAACCAGGCACTTGAGCGTATTATTAACTTCTTCCCCGAAGAACGTCACAAACAGCTTTATCTGGATCTCTCATTAAATTTACGCGGCATCATCTCACAGCGCCTGATCCCCACCGTCGACGACAAACGTGCTGCGGCCATCGAAGTACTACTCGGCACCCCCCGCGTTATCGACCTAATTAAAGGCGGCAAGGTCACTGAAATTCGTGAGGTGATGGAAAAGTCTGAAAATCAAGGTATGAAGACCTTTGACTCTGCCCTTTGTGAGCTCTACGACGCCGGTAAAGTCACCCTGCAGGAAGCTCTGATCAATGCCGATTCTCGCAACAACTTACGTCTGAAAATCCAGCTCAAACACGGTAATAACCCGCCCAGCGTAATCGGCCAGTCCGACAAGCAAAGCAAAAGTACGAATAAAACAGCCCCAGCCAACCCCAATGCAAACGCAGGACAAGGCCTCAGTCTGGAACCCATCAAAGCCCCCGCAGAGGACGACGATGAAGCAACCAAGCAGGCCTCTTAAATCACACTCACCCAGCCTTTTCACAATAGGTCATATCAATTCCCTCGAGCTTAAACGAGTAAAGCCCGAGGGAATGAAGCACTGGCATTCCCCTGCAAGCCTCTACCTCCCCCTCCAGCCTTACTAGCAAAACTAGAAGCAATAATCACCGTGAAATAGCGCCACGATGCCTTTCGTTGTAAGCAAACGTTGCACGCAAATTTTCTACGCTTCAGCTCGACGTACTGGCCACAAATCCCTATAGTACGCACCCTCAGAAAACCCACAGCGCCACTCCCAGCTTTCAGGAATAAACCGTTGATCTCAGCAGCTAATATCACCATGCAATTTGGTGCCAAACCCTTATTTGAAAACATTTCCGTTAAATTTGGTAACGGCAATCGTTACGGTCTGATCGGAGCCAATGGCTGCGGCAAGTCAACGTTTATGAAAATACTCGATGGCAACCTGACGCCCACCTCAGGCAACATTTCTCTCAGCCCCAACGAGCGCATCGGCACCCTGCACCAGGATCAATTTGCCTTTGAGGACGTCAGTGTCATCGACACCGTGCTCATGGGCCACAAAGAACTGTGGGCCATCAAGCAGGAGCGCGACCGCATCTACAGTCTTCCCGAGATGTCGGAAGAGGAAGGCATGAAAGTTGCTGAACTTGAGATTGAATTTGCCGAGCTCGATGGCTACAGCGCCGAAAGCCGTGCTGGTGAACTACTAATGGGTGCCGGTATCGAAGAAGCCCTGCATTTTGGCCCCATGAGTGAAGTCGCCCCGGGCTGGAAGCTGCGGGTACTACTTGCCCAGGCCCTGTTTTCTGACCCCGATATACTGCTGCTCGACGAGCCCACCAACAACCTCGACATCAACACCATTCGCTGGCTCGAAGATGTGCTCAACGAAAGTAAAAGTACGATGATCATTATTTCCCACGACAGGCACTTTTTGAATGCTGTGTGCACCCACATGGCCGATATCGACTACGGTGAGCTACGCGTTTACCCGGGTAATTACGACGACTTTATGATCGCCGCTACCCAGGTGCAAGAGCGCATGCAGTCGCAGAACGCTAAAAAGAAAGCGCAAATCGCCGAGCTACAACAGTTTGTCAGCCGCTTCTCTGCCAACGCATCAAAAGCCAAACAAGCCACCTCGCGCGCTAAGCAGATCGAAAAAATCAATCTCGATGACATCAAGCCATCGAGCCGCGTCAGCCCCTATATTCGCTTTGTCCAGGAGAAAAAGCTACACCGCCAGGCGCTCACCATTGAAAACCTCAGCCACGGTTTTGACGGCGACGACCTCTTTAAAGATGGCAATCTAATACTAGAGGCCGGCGCTCGACTCGCGGTCATCGGTGAAAACGGCGCGGGTAAAACGACGTTCCTGCGTTGTTTAATGAATGAAATAACGGCTAACAGTGGCACTATCAAATGGGCCGAAAATGCCACCCTCGGTTACTGCCCCCAGGACAGTAGTGCAGAATTCAACAGCGACACCAACCTCTTCGACTGGATGAGCCAATGGCGCAAACCCAGCCACGACGATCAAATCGTACGCGCCACATTGGGTCGCCTGCTGTTCTCATCAGAGGATTCTAAAAAAGCCGTACGCGTGTGTTCCGGTGGTGAGAAAAACCGTCTGCTGTTTGGCAAGTTAATGATGACAGATAACAACGTAATGATTCTCGACGAGCCCACCAACCACCTCGACATGGAAGCGATTGAGGCATTAAACCTGGCGCTGGAGCACTACGAGGGCACGCTGATTTTCGTCAGTCACGACCGCGAGTTTGTATCATCTCTCGCAACGCGCATTATCGAAATCAAAGACCACAAGTTAAACGACTTTAAAGGCACCTACGACGAGTTTCTCGCCCATCAGTTGACACAAAGCTAAAGCATTTCCAGCACGTCTAAATCAAGGTGGGTAGCTAGAGCATCTTGATTTAAACAGTGGGGAAGATTACCCAATAGCGGACAAGCCAATCGGCTTTTCAGATCCGCCACCATTTCATCATGACATTCATTAGCACCACTGGCCTGATTCGCCACCCAGCCCGCTAAGACCAGACCATCGGCACGAATAGCCTCGGCGCTGAGCAGGGCGTGATTCAAACAGCCCAGTTTAATGTCGACCACCAGAATGACGGGCACTGAAAGAAATTTTGCAATATCGGCAAAGGTTTCATCGTCGTTAAGCGGCACTCGCCAACCACCGGCACCTTCTATAACTGTTAAGTCAGCCTTTAGCTCGAGCACCGACTGGCAGTGTGTGGCAAGAGCTTTGGCGTCGAGTAGTAAACCCTCGCGTGCCGCAGCAAAGTGCGGCGCGATTGCGGGCTGCAGTGCAAAGGGGTTTATTTGTTCGTAAGTCAGTGCAACAGTGCAGGCCTGTTGTAAAAATAAAGCGTCGTCATTGCGTAAGCCTTCGCTGCTTACCTCGCACCCCGCCGCTACCGGCTTGACCGCAGCAGTGCTAAAACCCCGCTTTACAGCCGCCTCTAACAGAGCGACCGCGACAGAGGTTTTACCCACACCGGTGTCAGTGCCGCTAATAAAATAAGCTCGGCTCACAAGGTATCACTGCCAACAGTTTTTAACGCTATGGCAAGGGTGTCGAGCAAGGCATCAAGCTGTTCTATTTCGTGCTCGGCGGTCAGGGTAATGCGCAAACGGGCGCTACCGACGGGCACGGTGGGGGGGCGAATAGCGCCGGTCCAAAAACCCGCCTCTAGCAGGTGCTCACCTATCTTAATCACTTTCTCGTCGTCGCCAATTAACACTGGCTGAATAGGTGTGGGCGATGCCATGAGGGGGATGCCCCGCTCTGCGGCACCTTGTTGAAAGCGGGTAATCAACATTTGTAGCTTGTCTCGCCGCCAGCTTTCACTGTCGATTAATGGCAGTGCAGCACGGGTTGCGGCGGCAACTGCCGGGGGCAATGCCGTGGTGTAAATATAGGTGCGAGCAAATTGAATAAGGCTTTCAATAAGGGCTTCGCTGCCGGCGACAAAAGCGCCAAAGGTGCCGAAGGACTTGCCCAGGGTGCCGACCAAAATCGGCAGGCGGTTTATGTCCATAGCAAAGTGCTCGGCGATGCCGCGACCGGTTTTACCGAGCACGCCAAAGCCGTGGGCATCATCAACCAATAGCCAGGCATTATTTTGACCGGCAATGTCTGCCAGGGCTGGCAAGTCGGCGAGGTCGCCGTCCATGCTAAAAACACCGTCAGTTGCGAGTAATTTACGTTGCCCACTATTGCCCGCCAGCAGGGCTTGTGCGGCAGCAATATCGGTATGAGCATAGCGCTCGAATTGGGCACGGCAGAGGAATCCCCCGTCGAGCAGCGAGGCATGATTGAGCTTGTCCTGCACCACTAAATCGCCCTGCCCCATCAAGGCACGAATCACCCCCACATTGGCCATATAGCCGGTGGAAAAAAGCAGTGCGCGGGGGCGGCCGGTAAACTCAGCCAGCTCTTCTTCAAGCGCTTGATGTTCGCCGCTGTGGCCACTCACCAAATGAGAGGCACCGCTGCCGACACCGTATTGATTCGTCGCCTGCTGGAAAGCCCTAATGACGACGGGATGATTCGCCAGACCGAGGTAGTCATTACTGCTAAAACCGAGGCAGCTTTTTCCGTCGACCAGAACCTCGACCCCTTGAGGGCTTTGTAGCGTTTTACGCTGGCGATAACGGCTGGAGCGATGGCGAGCATCGAGCCCTACTTGTAAGACTGCGTCGGGGTTAACCATGATCTTTTAGTGCTGAGCTGTTTTATTCAACTATTTAATTCAAGGACAGGCTATGAGCGGGCCGCATTGTAAAAATGCTTATCCATTGCCGCTTCGGTAATTTGCTCCGCCACCGCTGCCTCTTGCTCATGGGCGACGCAGTGCTGCTCGGGCTGTATGCCCAGCTTATCGAACAGCTGCATATCTTTATTGGCAGAGGGGTTGGGCGTGGTGAGCAGTTTTTCACCGTAAAAAATAGAGTTGGCACCGGCGAGAAAAGCCAGAGCCTGCATTTGCTCGTTCATTTCCTCACGCCCGGCAGAGAGCCGCACATGAGACTTTGGCATTAAAATACGCGCCACGGCAATGGTGCGCAGAAAATCGAAGGGCTCGAGATCGGCCGCGTTTTCAAGCGGTGTACCTTCCACTTTAACCAGCATATTGATGGGCACTGACTCGGGCTGCTCTTCCAGGTTAGCCAGCTGTACCAACAAACCGGCGCGATCTTTTAATTCTTCGCCCATGCCGACGATGCCGCCACAGCACACCTTCATGCCCGCAGAACGGACATTGGCCAGGGTATCGAGTCTGTCTTGATAAGTGCGCGTGGTGATAATCTCGCCGTAGTGCTCGGGCGAGGTATCGAGATTATGGTTGTAGTAGTCGAGCCCGGCGTCGGCCAAATCACTGGCCTGCTCATCACTGAGCATGCCCAGAGTCATGCAGGTCTCAAGGCCCAGGGCCTTCACCTCTTTGACCATGTCGAGCACATAGGGCATGTCTTTTTTGCTCGGCGAGCGCCATGCAGCACCCATGCAAAAACGGCTGGTGCCATTGGCTTTGGCGACTTTAGCCTCGGCAATCACGCGCTCAATTTCCAGTAACTTTTCTTTCTCAAGCCCGGTGTTGTAGTGGGCGCTTTGCGGGCAGTATTTACAGTCTTCTGGACAAGTGCCGGTTTTGATCGATAACAGCGTGCTGACCTGCACCTGGTTGGGGTCGAAGTGCTGACGATGCACGGTTTGCGCCGCGAACATCAAATCGCTGAAAGGCTGATTAAACAGACCCAATACTTCTTCTTCACTCCAATCGTGGCGCATGGCAACAGTCATAAATTCACCCTTGTATCTGATTTAACGTGTTTGTCTGATGAGTATGAGGGAGCCTCTGATTAAGTCAGATGCGAGTTCATGACTTGTTCAGAGGCTCCTCAACAGGCAGCAATGATAATGCCCGCAAACCTGCTGTCAACCAAATTGAGAGTCAGGGGTTAACAAGGGTTTGCGCGCTGATTAAGCGGGGTGAACTAGGAGCCGAACTAGGTGCTGGACTGCAAGGGAATCAGTTGATCAGAGTGTGCTTCAACCTCGCCATAAAAGGTGGTCCGCTGCCGCGCTGGGCGGTCAATGCCTTCAAGTAAAGCCGACATAGTCTCGACCGTCATTTCCTGACCGTGGGTGGCCCCGGCGGCGCGGGAGATACTCTCGTTCATCAGCGTGCCACCCATATCGTTGGCACCCGCATTGAGACAAGCAACCACGCCCTGCTCGCCCATCTTCACCCACGAGACCTGAATATTACTGATCAGCGTGTGCAAGACCAACCGTGATACGGCGTGCATTAATACTGACTCGCGCATTGTCGGGCCCATGCGCGACAGGCCACGGCGGTACATCGGCGCCTCCATGGGTACAAAAGGCAGGGGCACAAACTCGGTAATGCCTCCCGTTCTTTGCTGTAAATCACGAAGATGTAAGAGATGTCGCGCCCAATGTACCGGCCGGTCGACATGGCCAAACATAATGGTCGAGGTGGTTTTGATACCGACCTTATGGGCGGTTTCGATAACATTCAGCCACTGCTGGGTATTGATTTTATCGGGGCAAATAATAGCCCGCACTTCGTCGTCAAGAATTTCCGCCGCCGTGCCCGGCAAGCTATTAAGCCCCGCCGCTTTAAGCTGGAGCAAATAGTCTTCAATACTAAGGCCCAGGGTCTCGGCACCCTGACTCACTTCAAGGGGTGAGAAGGCGTGAATATGCATATTGGGTAGAGTCTTGTGGATATCACCACAAATTTCCAAATAGGTCGCGCCGGTATAGCTGGGGTGAATACCGCCCTGTAGGCAGACCTCGGTCGCGCCTTTGTGCCAGGCCTCAACGGCGCGCTGGGTGACTTCTGCACTGTCGAGCACATAGGCTTTGCCGCGCAGGGCCTCGGTGGTTTTACCCTTCGAAAACGCACAGAATTTACAGGACAAATAACAAACATTGGTGTAATTAATATTGCGATTAATCGCGTAAGTCACTGTGTCGCCAACGACTTCGCGGCGCAGACCGTCGGCGGCCTCGCAAATGGCTTGATAGTCACTGCCCCGCGCCTGAAAAAGTTGCACGATGGCCTCTTCATCCAAACGTTCACCGCACACAGCGCGAGCAATTAAAGCCTGAATGCCCATCGTCGATGACGTGATCGCCGGTGGCGCAAAAGACCAGCCCTCCCGCTCTACGTTTTGCGGTGGTGTTTCGGCACTGCCCGGCGTCCAGCGTTCGCGCCGCGCATAGCCCTCGCTGTCCATTCGTTTGATCAGTGCACTCGCCATAGCGGGAGCCTGCCAACGCTGTGAATCGTGGGCAAAACTGGGGTAAACCGGCAAACGCTCGACCAGCAGCTTATTACTGACCGCCGTTAAGCGGGCGAGGTTTTCCAGCCCCGGCCAGGGTTTTTCGGGATTAACAAAGTCAGGGGTTACGGGTGACACACCGCCCCAGTCGTTAATACCGGCATCGATCAACTGCGCCAACACGCCCTCATTTAAATTCGGTGGCGTCTGTAAATTCATAGCACCGCCAAAAACAATCCGCGCCACGGCGATGGTCCACAATAATTCGTCGAGAGGGGCGTCGGGCACATCGGCCATTAATGTGCCTTTTTTGGCACAAAAATTCTGAATAATAATTTCTTGAATATGGCCGTATTGCTGATGTAGATCACGCAATGCCAGCAGGGACTCAACACGTTCGAGTCTTGTCTCACCGATGCCAATCAAAATGCCGCTGGTGTAGGGAATATTTAATTGCCCGGCCAGCGCCAATGCTTTAAGGCGAACTTCGGGCAATTTATCGGGCGAGCCGTAGTGGGGGCCGCCCTTTTCACAGAGCCGTTTAGAGGTGCTCTCCAGCATCATGCCCTGAGAAACAGACACATCGCGGCTGGTGCGCAGTTCAGCTTCACTCATCACCCCGGGGTTGAGGTGGGGCAAGAGGCCCGTCTCGTCAAACACCAGTTTGGCCATCGCCAGCACATAGTCCATGGTCGAGGCATAGCCCATCTCGGCGAGGGCTTTGCGCGCCGTTTCATAGCGCGCTTCAGGCTTGTCACCAAGGGTAAATAGCGCCTCGTGGCAACCCGCTGCGGCACCCTCGCGGGCCACCTTTAAAATTTGCTCGGGCAGCATATAGGGCTGTTCGATTTTCTTCGGCGTTTGCGCAAAAGTGCAGTAGTGGCAGACGTTGCGGCACAGGTGGGTGAGGGGGATAAATATCTTCCGCGAATAGGAGATGCGCGCCCCGTGGGCCTCATCGCGCAACTGGGCGGCGCGAACCATTAAAGCGGCTAGATCGGTCTCGTCGGCCAACGCCAAAGCAGCTGAGTGGCTCGGTGTTAGCGCCTGTCTGGGCTTAACAATACTGTTCATCCAACCTGCCTGTTTGTTTGCTTTTGCTGACCACTGCGCCGAAATTTTTTACTTTGCAAATGCCCGTCCGCTGCACTCTTCGCCAGTTCGCCAGCTATACCGCTGTCGAGCAGGTAAGCCAGAGTGGCACATTCTCTGTCGGCCGCCAACAGCGCATGTATATCCTCCAGAGTGTCTATATCCAGATTAAGCCCTGAGGTATTCAGTACTGCTGGCTCTAAACCTTGCTCGCGGGCGTGGGTGCTATGGCGCTGGCAACTGTTTTCGCCAAATGCCGGGGCAATAATATCCGGCGGTGATACCAGCAATGCATTGGTGCCACCGTCGGAGCCCGCTGCGGCCAAGCTCACCCCCGGGCAGGTGTGCTGTGCAAGCAAAGCTTGTATGTCAGCCTTTGTGACAAGGGGTATATCGGCGGGCAGTAGCAACATAGTGCTAGCACCCCGGGTTAGTAAATCACCCGCAACGGCGCTGTAAGCATGGCACAAACCGGCTTCCGCTAAATTATTGTATGAACAACTGTATGAGGAATTGACTGAGGAAAAGCTGGGCTTATCGCCGCTTTTTTTATCCGCTTTATTAGAG
>CAYWXW010000052.1:13918-21859 GCA_964462265.1 uncultured Porticoccaceae bacterium
GGGTCGAAAGCCCGTAGCGGTGTTTTTATACGCTGGGCACGCTTAGCGACCCACTGCGCGACCTCTGCATCACTGGTGACGACAGTAATCCCTTCAACCTCGCTAGTGGCGACAATAGCGCTGAGTACATCGTCGAGCATATGCTTCATTAATGCACAGCGTTGTTGCGCCGTAAGCACAGTAGCCAGGCGCTTTTTCGCATTGTTGAAACTCTTTACGGGGACTACAACTTGCATATTATTTTCCGAGCACTTTTTTTCCGAGCACTTTTTTCCAAGCACTTTGTATAACGGACAACAGCCCATTGATGCGTCTTATTCTATTCTACCTTTGCTGTCGTGTTTAGCGCTAAACATCCAGCCCGACAAAATCTAGCGTTTCACGGGCCAGGTCGATTTTATCCTGCAAGGTCTGCATCAAAGTTTGCGCGACGCCAACTCGGGGGATAATCCCGCGAATGGCATCGGCCTCTCCCCCATCACGGTGATCGAGGATGAAACCGCTAACAATATCCTGATAGTAATCAGCCACCGTAATCGAATTCATCTTTAAACCCAGCTCGGCCATTATTTTTGCCGTGGGGCCTTTTACTGCCGCGCCACCAATAATGGGTGATATCGCCACCACCGGTACCGTGGTCTTTTGCAAGATGCCGCGAATACCGGGCAGGGCCAGGATGGGGTCAATGCTAAGAAAGGGATTTGAGGGACAGATAACGATCAGGTCGAGGTCGGGGTCTTGTAAGCTGGCGAGAAATTGCGGGTGGGGCTGAGCGCTTTCTCGGCCGACAAAATGAATCGCCTTCAGTTTCGGTTCGCAGCGCTGGCGCACGAAATAGTCCTGAAAAGGCAGGGTCAACGACGTTCCGTCACTTTCCACCTCTACTTGCGTTTCGAGCTTATCGTCGGTCATGGGAATGAGCGGCACAGACACGCCGAGCTTGCGGCTCAAAGCCTGAGTCACAATGCCAAGGCCTTCACCGGCTGCTAAACGCCGGGTGCGCTCGACATGCATGGCCAGGTCTTTGTCACCGAGGTAAAACCAGTCTTCACCGCCAAGCGTCTTGAGCGAGGCCATAAACTTGCCGGTTTCCCCCGCCCTGCCCCAGCCAGTTTCCGTATTAACGCAGCACGCCAGCGTATAGGTGACGGTGTCGATATCGGGACATATACGCAGGCCGAGATGCGTGAAATCATCGCCGGTATTGACCACGACACTCAGCTCATCGTCACCGAGGACATGACTGAGGCCCAGCGCCAGCTTGGCACCGCCGACGCCGCCACAGAGGGCGAGTACTTTGCGTTGACTACTCACCGACATCACCACAGGCAGTCTTCATCGCAGCATTCCTCATCTAAAAAGATCCCGCTCTTTATCGCGCAACAGGGCGCTAACACCATTGCAGCGCTCGGGTGCGCTATCAAAATTGTAACCGCGAATAATCACTACCGGCTTACCCTCGCCGCCCTCGCCCTGCAGCAGAGCAGCAGCGCTGGCCAGCTGGTCGGCCACGGCAACCTCCGTCACTAATAAGGTGCGCCCGTACAAATCTTTGTCGCCGCGCCTGTCGTCGAGGGCAGCCAAACCCGCTGCACCCAGCGCCAAACCCGTGGTGCCATTACGCCAGGCTCGCCCGACGCTGTCGTTAATAATAACAGCGACTTTCACACCGTGAGCTTGCTGTAACTCTTGCGCCAAGTCGGCGGCAAATTGATCGGGATTATTGGGCAACAACAACACCCGTTCGACCAGCTCGTCGCCGCCGCCCTCACTCTCACCAACAGCATGCTCAATATTAGAGGCATCGATACCGGCATTGGCCATAACATAGCCGAGGCGGTGCTCGACGATCAGCACACCGGGGCAATGGCGCACCACTGCCTTTGACTCATCGAGAATCACGTTAACGATACGCGGGTCTTTATCAACCGCTGCCGCCAGCTCTAGTGCCTCAACCGTGGGCTCGACCTGCTTTAAATCGACATAGCGGTTTTCAACCTTGGAGACTATTTTTTGCGCCAGTACCAGCACATCGCCATCTTCTAAAGTCTGCTGATTAGCACTCAGGCTGTCGCTAATCAGACGCGTCAGGTCATCGCCCGGTTCAACCAGAGGGAAATCACTCAGGGCAAAAAGCTGTAACGCAGCCACTGTCATCGACACAGGCAAGCGCTATTGACTAGCGCGGCGCCATTTAATAGCACGGCACCATTTATTAACGCGGTCTTGGGCAGCGCTATAGAAAACTCACGCAACATTTAAACCCCGGGTTTGCCAGTAATACTAAAGCCAGCACCGGGGATTTTGTAACGCCGATTGAGGGTAATCAGCACCGAGGTCATTGCCTCGGCAACCACTGAATTGGCAATTGGCCCGGCGTGCCAGCCCTTCATGCCCGCCGCTTCGGTGAGTAAAACCACCAGTGCACAGGCGTCTTTATTATTACCGCACACCAGCACATCACAGTCGGGGGCGTGGTCGAGATCGTTCAAATGCGCAGCGGCGACATTTTGATAGGCTGAGACAACTTTCACCGCATCGCCCAAAAAAGCCTGAGCCTGTATGCAGGCAGAGCCGCCCTCGGGCATTTGCACGGTACCCACTTTGGGTGGCATTAAAGGTACGGTAACGTCGATAAAGATTTTGCCCTGCACCGCTTCGCGAATCGCTTCGAGGGTGCTTTGGTGGTTGGCAAAGGGTACGGTCATCACCACCACTTCGCCGGCCGCAGCCGCCGCTTCGTTGGCCATGGCTCTGGCGGGAACGGCCAGATTGCGTGCGTTCAGTTCTGCTGCAGCCGCAGCCGCCTTTTCTTCGGTGCGCGAACCGATAATGACTTCATAGCCCGCCGTTGCCCAGCGCAGCGCGAGGCCACCACCGAGATCACCACTGCCACCGAGGATTGCTATTACCGGTTTATTGTCTGCACTACTCACTACTGATCACCTTTATCTGTGCTCTATCTACCTGCGATTAGGCAGGCTTGAACGGGTTAATAAAAAATCGTGTCTTTGTAATAGACTCGAAAACAAGTGTCTGGCTAGGTCAGCGCTTTGAGCCGTGGCATCACTTCACTGGCAAATAATTCCATGCTGTGGCGTGTCTTGCTGGGGTCGGCCCCAGGCAACGACATCATTAATGTCAGGTGTGTGCCCGGAGACTCTTCATGTGCTGCTAGCAACTGCGCCAGCACCGTTTCGGAGCTGCCAATAATAGCCGAGCGACCAAAGCTTTCACAGTAGCGTGTCTTTTTCAGCTCGGCGGGAGAAGGCACAACGCTTTCGGCAACGCCATCGCCAGTTGCGTCACCCGATTCCTCAGCCCAGGCCTGATATTCACTCATCACATGGTGTAGAGGCTCGGCACAGTCTTCCCAGGCCTGCTCATCGCTTTCAGCGACATAGCAAATGAGCAGGTGGGCGATATTGAAATCATTCGGCTCGCGACCGTGACGGCGCAGGGCTTCAATATATTTCAGCCGATGCTCCACCGCCCCCGTTGATGCCAGATGACAACCGAGGCGGGCAGCTCTATCTAAAGCTTTGTCGCCCCGCGCCCCCACCCAAATAGGGAAGGGCTGCTGCACCGGCGGCGGAAACAATTGCACATCAGTGTATTGGTTAAAGCGGCCATCGTGGCTGACTTTTTCACCATTGAGCATGGACTGCACTAGCGGCAAGCCCTCGGCCAGTCGTGCGCCCCTCTCCTTCGAACTGATGCCCATACCGGTAAATTCACCGGGGCGATAACCCAGGCCCATACCGAGATCAAAGCGCCCGCCAGAAATCACATCGACGGTGGCTGCATCTTCGGCAACCCGCACCGGGTTGTGCAGGGGCAGCAAGAGCACATAAGTGCCAATACGCACTCGCTCGGTACGCGCGGCAATGGCCGCCGCTATAGGCAGCACAGAGGGCGAATAACCGTCTTCGACAAAGTGGTGCTCACTGAGCCAAACATGGTCGTAACCCAGCGTTTCACAGGCAACCGCGTGATCGAGTTCATGGCGGTAAATACTCGCCCAGTCCGTGCTATTAAAGGGCGGATTGCGAAACATAAAAAGAATGCCGATATCGAGCATGGCGGTGACTCCCTGTATCTACAATTATTATTTTCTCAGCGAACGGTATAGGTCTGGACACACTTTTACAATATCTTGGCAGCTCATCTACTCGCGAGCCTGCTCGTCCATCATTGATAAACTTTATTGGTCTCACGGTGCAAAGCTAAGATATAGTTGGTTCAGAAGCTCCTCTTTAGCTAGAAGTTCCTCTTTAGCTATAAATATAATCGCAACGTGTATAAGTATTGCGGGCGCTGAAGGAAAGCCTATGCCAGCACCCAGCGCAATGACTTGAAATATAATTGAAACCTATAAATGAGAGTCGCCCCTTTATGACAAGCAGCACCCAAAGAAAGCCTCAGACAAAGCAACAATTAAAACGCAGCTTTAACACCGTTATGCTCATCGCTATTAGCTTTGTCGCTATCAGCATCGGATCACTTTTGTACCTGACGAAAACCTCCGCTGATATACCGCTGGAAATTCTCGAACTTCAGGATATGACTCTTGAGGTGAAAAGTGAATTAACGCTGTATCACCTCTGGCTGGAAGAGATCATCATGGGTGATCCAGCGCTACAGGCCAAAGACATTGCCGTCCACATGGAGCGCGCCAATAGCCTTGTCCTGGCTATGCTCAAAGAAAACCGCCTGCAGACTCACAACCACTCCGGAGCAGAGACCGAAAGTAAAGTCATAGCTGATGCTATTCAAAAACTACAGACCCATATTTTGTTATTAAAATCACTGGGGGATGCACGCATGAGTCTCACCGCCGGAGCCGGAGTAGGCACTGGTGGGGAAATTGAGTTTGACCGAGTCTTCGCAGAAGCCCTAAATCAGCTTGATCGCTTAAAGTCGGGACTTAGCGCTTCTTTAGAGAAAGATATAGCAGCCCACGAGCTGTCTATTTATCAACTCGCCACTGGGTTCGCAATTGTTTCACTACTTTTCTTCACCATCTTTACACGAAGTTACTGGCAGCAATACCTGGCAAACCAGCGGCTTATCGCTAACGAAGCTCAAACCAAAGTATTACTTGGTGCCAGTGTCGGCATCTTGGTTACCACCAATGAGCAGGGCTTAATTGAAACGTTCAATAAGGCCGCAGAGGACATATTCGGCTACACCGAAGCAGAGGTCAAAGGACAACCGTTTAAAACGCTTATATCCGAGCCCTATGCCAGTAAAACCAGTAACGACTTACAAAACTATCTACGTAGTGGCGACACAAAAATGTTCGGCGTTCACCGTGAAACTCTAGCGAAACGCAAGGACAACAGCACCTTTCCAATGGAAGCAATGATCAATGCCGTGCAGGTAAATGGTCAGACCATGTTTGTAGCAACCGGACATGACATTGCAGAACGGCGACAAAGCGAACAGAAAAACCGTGACCAGGAGGTGCGCGCCAAAGCCATTGTTGATACCGCAGTTGACGGGATTGTCACCATTGACGAACAAGATCTAGTGGAAACCTATAACCACGCCGCTGAAAAAATATTTGGTTACACGGCTGAAGAGGTTATTGGCAAAAAAGTCACCCTGTTAATGCCTCGCTCCACCACCATGGAACACCCTAGTTTGTTAGCCGCTTATCGGCATGCCGAAGAGGCAAATACCGTTGGTGCCAGCCGCAGAGGCACTGGTCAAAATAAAGAGGGTCGCGTTTTCCCGGTGGAGCTATCGGTCGCAGCAGTTGAGCTTGGCGACAGACACGTTATGACCTGTATTGTGCGCGATATTACGGAGCGTATAAAAACAGAGCAGGTAATATTTGACCGAGACGCCCTAACCAAAGCTATCATTGATACTGCGGTTGACGGGGTCATTATCATTGACGAGCTGGGTCTGGTCGAAACCTATAATCGCTCTGCTGAAAAAATATTTGGCTACCGTGCTAATGAGGTTGTCGGTAACAATATCAAAATGCTGATGCCCCAGCCCTATGCCGCAGAACATGACGGTTATTTAGCGAACTATCAACGTACAGGTAAAGCAACAATTATTGGTCTCAGCCGTGAAGTTATCGGTCAACGCAAAGACGGCAGCACCTTCCCGATGGATTTATCGGTTGCAGAAGTCAAGCTCGGTACACGAAGCATCTTTACTGGAATCGTGCGTGATGTCAGTGAACGGAATGCTGCCCAGGCAGAGCTAAGTGAAGTCAAAAACACCCTCGACCAAACTCTGGACTGCGTCTACATGTTCGAGGCAGAGAGTCTCTTGTTTTTCTATGCCAATCACAATGCATCCGCTGAAATCGGCTATAGCAACGACGAACTGATGACCATGCGACCCTTCGATATCAAACCAGAATTTGATGAGGCGCGGTTTCGCAATACAATTCAACCCTTATTGGATGGCTCAATAAGCTCCTTAGTATTTGAAACAATTCACCGGCACAAGGATGGCAATGATATTCCCGTAGAAATATCCCTCCAATATCTCGATACCGGAAGACAAGATGGCCACTTTGTCGCCATCGTTCGCAACATCGCGCAACGCAAGCTGGCAGAAAGTCAGCTAATTCTGGCGAAAGAGGATGCCGAAAAAGCCAATCACGCCAAAAGTGATTTTCTGTCGCGGATGAGCCACGAACTGCGCACCCCTCTCAATGCCATTCTAGGCTTTGGCCAGCTACTCGAAATGGATGAGTTAAACCCCATTCAAAATGAAAGTGTGAAGCATATCATTAAGGCCGGACGCCATTTAACCGGTCTGATTAACGAAGTGCTGGATATCGCCCGCATCGAATCCGGCCACCAGAACCTCTCCCTCGAACCTTTAAAACTCCGCACATTGCTCAACGAGACCCGCCAATTAATGGTACCACTGGCCGCTGAACGCAACATCCAACTGCAAGAGCTCGCCCACGGACAATGCGAGGCCCATGTTGTCGCCGATTTACAGCGCCTTAAACAAGTGCTGCTCAACCTCATCTCCAACGCCCTCAAGTACAACCACGACGGTGGCCAGGTCACCTTGTTCTGCGAGGAAAAGCGCGAGGGCATTTTGCGTATCAACATACGCGATACCGGGCCCGGCATAGCCCCGGACAACTTGCACCGTATCTTTGAACCCTTTGAGCGTCTCGATGCCGACGCCCGAGGTGTAGAAGGTAGCGGCGTCGGCCTGGCTCTCAGTAAAGCTCTGATCGAGGCCATGGGTGGTGTGTTGGGAGTCGATAGTCAAGTTGGCGCAGGTAGCACCTTCTGGATAGAGCTCGCCATTATTGACCCGCCATCGGCTAGCGATGCAGCGCAACACATGCAACAAAAGACATTAGCGCAGCCCGACCTCGACAACAGTCAAACCGCAACGGTGCTTTATATTGAAGATAATGTTGCCAACTTTCGCCTGGTTGAAGTCGCCCTCTCCCGCCGCCCCCACATTCAATTAATCACCGCCATGGAGGGTCAGCTGGGCATTGAGCTGGCCCTGCGTCATCAACCGGATGTAATTCTGCTCGACATTCATCTACCCGTACTGATGGGTGACAAAGTGCTGGCACGCTTAAGATCACAGCCTGAAACCCAACACATACCGATTGTAGTGGTCAGTGCCGACGCCACCCAATCCAAAATAGATAAGCTACTCGCCGCCGGTGCCCACAGCTATTTAACCAAGCCTTTTAATATTAAAGAGTTGTTACGCACCGTCGATAGCCTATTGGAAGCCCGGAGCAATTAAAATGACAGGCTCGCACTCTAAAACGGCAAGCATCCTGATTGTCGATGACGAACCCGCCAACGTTCATCATTAAAATCACTATTGCCCTACATGTTTTCCTTCGACACGGAGAAAATACGCGCGCATAACATCTTGCTTCCCCCTCCATGAGCAGCAGCCCAGCTGTGCAATAAAGCTATTACCGCC
>CAYWXW010000053.1:0-10818 GCA_964462265.1 uncultured Porticoccaceae bacterium
CAGCTCAACACCCAGTGTCAGCGCCAATTGGCGAGACACTTCTGTCTTACCGACACCCGTTGGTCCGGCAAACAGGAAGGAACCAATCGGCTTAGTCGCCTCACGCAGGCCGGCACGAGCAAGCTTGATAGCTGAATCGAGAGACTCAATAGCTTCGTCCTGGCCAAAGACAACACGCTTGAGCTTGTCACCAAGATTACGCAACTGTTCTTTATCGGAGGAGGAGACACTCTTCGCCGGAATGCGGGCAATTTTGGCAATGGTATTTTCAACATCGACCACACCGATGGTTTTCTTGCGCTTCGACGCTGGCTGTAATTGCTGAAAAGCACCAGCTTCATCCAGCACATCGATGGCTTTATCGGGCAGAAAGCGATCGGTAATATATTTTGCCGACAACTCCGCCGCTGATTTCAAGGCACCCTGGGTGTAGCGCAGGCCGTGGTGCTCTTCAAAGCGGGACTTCAGCCCCTTTAGGATATCGACTGTTTCGGCCACCGAGGGCTCGGGCACATCGATTTTCTGAAAGCGGCGAGATAGCGCTCTGTCCTTGTCAAAAATACCGCGATATTCCTGATAGGTGGTGGAGCCAATACAGCGCAATTGGCCAGAGGTCAGCAGGGGCTTGAGCAAATTGGAGGCATCCATTACCCCGCCCGATGCCGCACCGGCACCGATGATGGTATGAATTTCGTCGATAAACAAAATCGAGTGTTCTTCATTTTTTAACTCGGCGAGCAAGCCTTTAAAACGCTTTTCAAAATCGCCACGGTACTTGGTACCCGCCAACAAAGCACCCATATCGAGAGAATAAACCACGCTGTTCGCCAGAGGTTCAGCCGCTTTACCTTCGACAATAAGCTTGGCCAGCCCCTCGGCAATCGCCGTTTTACCAACCCCCGACTCACCCACCAATAAGGCATTGTTTTTGCGACGGCGCATCAAAACCTGCCCCACGCGCTCCAACTCAGCACTGCGGCCCACAAGGGGGTCAATATAGCCCTGCTCAGCCTGTTGATTTAAGTTGCTACAAAACTGCTCCAGAAAAGTCGCTTCCGGTGCTGGGGCATCGCCTCCACTGCTGTCGGCATTGGGCGAACGCTCAGCTTCGTCACCCTCGCGTTCAGAGTGATTGGCGTATTTGGCAATACCGTGGGAAATATAATTAACCAGGTCAATGCGGGAAATATTCTGTAAACGCAGGAAATAAACCGCCTGACTTTCCTGCTCGCTGAAAATAGCCACCAGCACATTAGCGCCCTGCACTTCATTTTTACCGGAAGACTGCACATGGAAAATGGCGCGCTGAATCACCCGTTGAAAACCCAGGGTCGGCTGGGTTTCTCTCAGCTCATCGCCCTCGGGCAACAGCGGTGTGGTGGATTCAATAAATTCGCCCAGGTCATTGCGCAGCACGTCAATATCAGCACCGCAGGCATTGAGCACGTCAATAGCCGAACCGTTGTCGAGCAAGGCCAGCAGCAGGTGCTCGACGGTGACAAATTCATGGCGTTTGGTATTGGCACCCTGAAAGGTCGTATTCAACGTACTTTCTAAATCTCGACTTAGCATGTTCTACTCCGGCTAAAGGTCGTCATCATCATTATCTTCGGAAGGTTCGATTTCACACAGCAAGGGATGTTCTTTTTCTCGCGCATAACCATTCACCATGCCGGCCTTGGTTTCGGCAACTTCCCGACTGTAAATTCCGCAAACACCCCTGCCTTCTGTGTGTACTTTCAACATCACTCGAACGGCAAACTCCTTGTCGAGGGAGAAAAAAAGCTGCAGTACCTCAACCACAAACTCCATTGGCGTGTAGTCGTCGTTGAGCAAAAAAACCTTATACATAGGGGGTTTTTTTAACTGGGGTTTAACGGCATCGGCGATAGCTGTAGTACCATCGCCGGTGTCATCAAAAGTGTCTCTGTCCGCGCCGTCATCACTTTGCAGGCGGGTGTTTTTAAAGCGTTGCATTACTGTTTCTGTCATTGTTTGTTGGGCTTTATACTGTAGGCACAGCATACGCCGCTTGAGAATAACTTTCATCACTGAAGCGGAGATTTTGTCGATCGTTCTTCACCGCAGCACACCCGACAAAGCTCGCAGCTTGACATCTTCTGCCTTAGCGCTTAAAAATGACTCTGATGTGCCCATTGGTTTTCTGCCCTGCTAGGGAATGGCTTTACCAGGCAGACCCATTGTGTAAAAAAATACTAACTATAAAAATAAATGTGTTCAGGAGGCGTCTTATGCCACAAGGTACAGTGAAATGGTTCAATAATGCCAAGGGTTACGGCTTTCTACTCTCTGATGATGGCAGCGGTGATGATATTTTTGCCCACTACTCGGCCATCGAAATGGAGGGTTATAAAACCCTCAAAGCGGGACAAAGCGTTATTTTCGATCTTATTCAAGGTAGTAAGGGGGTACACGCGGCTAACATTCGCTCCGGTGCGCCAGCAGTGAACGGTAGCGATAACCACCCACCCTGCAGCCATGAAGCGCCGGTCAGTGCAGTCGACAGCTTTAACCATTAAAGCCTAGCGCCACCACCCTGGTTGTCACTAGCAACTGGGCAGCCAATCACTACATCACTAACGCGTTCAAGGGTGGGTTGCTTAGTGCCTAGTTTGTTAGTGTCTGGATTGCTTTGCCCCTTAATAACCACGCCTCTTCTAGCCACATCCCTTGCCAAGCAGGTAAGACCATTTATATCAGCGACTGTAACAACACCCCTTGCTCCACTAGAATGCGCCAATCACTGACTCTCTTGCGCAGGCTATGGCTAAACTGATAATTTTTAACAAACCTTTCGGCGTGCTCAGTCAGTTTACCGCAGCCGATGGCCATCCCGGGCTGGCTGACTATCTGGGCATCCCCGACGTCTACCCCGCTGGCCGCCTGGACCGGGACTCCGAAGGCCTGCTACTGCTAACCGATGACGGCGCCCTGCAGGCACAAATCAGCAACCCCCGCTTCAAGCTGGAAAAAACCTACCTCACTCAAGTTGAGGGTGAGGTAACAGAACTGGCGCTTGAGAGCTTGGCAAAAGGCATAACACTGAAAGATGGCCCCACCCTTCCCGCCAGTGCGCGCAAAATTGACGAACCCGGTGTTTGGGATAGAAAGCCTCCCATCCGCAAGCGCAAGAATATCCCCACCAGCTGGATCGAGCTGACGATCCGCGAGGGCCGCAATCGCCAGGTCCGGCGTATGTGCGCCCATGTCGGCTTTCCCGTCTTGCGACTAGTGCGCATCCAGATTGGCGAATGGTCTATTGGTGGACTCAAGCCCGGTGAGCATCGGCAAATTCAGGTCGCCTCACCCACGCGCAAGCCAACACGAAGCTACCCAGAAAAGCGAAAAACCAGGCCCGCGAGAAAGAAGCCCTCCGCTTAAAAAGACCCCTGCCAACAAACTCAGGAGAAAGTTCATGCCCAACCAGATTCACTTAACTGTCGCCGCACTCGTACCCGGCGAGCGGGGCTTTTTACTGGTGAAGGAAAAGGATGGTGAGCGCATCGTTATCAACCAGCCTGCCGGCCATGTCGAGCCTGGCGAGGGCATACTAGAAGCCGTCAAGCGGGAAACCTACGAAGAAACTGGCTGGCGGGTAGAGCCACGCCACCTGCTCGGCATTAGCATTTATACCTCGCCCCACAATCAGGTCACTTACTACCGCATGGCCTTTCATTGTGAAGCGCTGGAGCGGGACGAACAAGCTGTACTCGATAGCGACATTATCGAAACACTGTGGCTCAGCGAAACCGAGTTGCGCGCACGACAAAGTGAAATGCGCAGCCCAATGGTTATTGAAACACTCAACGATTATTGCACCGGTAAGCGCTACCCATTAGAGATCATTAGCGATTATCGGTAGAATAGCTTCTTTATCTCTCGCTTCTCAGGTCAGTACTCAAGTTCATGTCAAACAACCCAAACCCAGCGCCCAATAAAGCCCGCAAAGTCATCGTCGGCATGTCCGGCGGCGTCGACTCCTCCGTCAGCGCCCTCTTATTACTACAACAGGGTTACGCGGTTGAGGGCCTGTTTATGAAGAACTGGGACGAGGACGACGGCACTGAGTATTGCACCGCCAAGCAAGACTTGAGCGACGCCGAAAAGGTCTGCAAGACCCTGGGCATCCCTCTGCACAGCGCCAACTTTGCCGCCGAGTACTGGGATAACGTGTTCGAATATTTCCTCGATGAATACCGCGCCGGGCGCACCCCCAACCCCGACATCCTCTGCAACCGGGAAATCAAATTCAAGGTCTTCCTCGAATATGCCAAGTTGCTGGGTGCCGACTTTATTGCCACGGGTCACTATGTCCGTAAAGGCCTGGAAAATGGCCGCACTCTGCTGCGTAAAGGCCTCGACAACAACAAAGACCAGAGCTACTTTCTGCACGCCGTTGAAGAGGTTGCTCTGGCGAAAACACTCTTCCCCGTGGGTGAGCTGGAAAAGCCTGAGGTCAGACGACTGGCCGAAGAGCACGATCTCATCACCCATAATAAAAAAGACAGCACTGGCATTTGTTTTATCGGCGAGCGCCGCTTTAAAGACTTTCTCGAGCAGTACATACCCGCCCAGCCGGGGCCGATGAAAACACCCGATGGCACTCAGCTCGGCGAGCATCAGGGTTTGATGTTTTATACATTGGGCCAGCGCGAGGGCCTCGGCATTGGCGGCGTAAAAACGGCCGACGAAGCACCCTGGTATGTGGTCGCCAAAGATCTGCCCAACAACACCCTAGTCGTCGCCCAGGGTAATAACCACCCTTTGCTGTTCACCTCTGTACTTAAAGTCAGCCAGTTGCACTGGATCAACCCTCGTCCCTGTGAGGAAGAATTTTCCTGCATGGCCAAAATTCGCTACCGCCAAAGTGACCAGGCCTGTCATGTTGAATTGAATGAGGACGGCAATAGCTGCATTGTCACTTTCGACGAACCCCAACGCGCGGCAACACCCGGGCAATCGCTGGTGATGTATCAGGATGATATTTGCTTAGGCGGCGGTGTTATCGAAAGTAGCTGGAATCCAGCGTGATGCGCCTTCCAACACGTGACCAGGCAATCGCGCTGGCCGGCGTATTTCAGGCCTGCCAACTGGTCGACAACCTGGCGCGCACCGGCTGTATTCCCATTGATAAACTGAGTGTTGAAATCAACAGCTTACTGGAACTAAACCCCGATTCGACCGAAGCCGTTTTCAGCTACGGGGAGCACAACGCCGGGTATAATCTTGAGATTGGTATCGAGACCATTCAACAGTTGTTCCGCGAAAAGCACAAAAACCGGCGCCCCGACACCCTGCGCTATATCATTGGCGTGATGCACTTACAGCGCAAGGTTGGCAAAGACACGGCCATGCTAGAACAAATTGGCCTGGGCATTGAACGCGCCAAGGTCCAGGCTGAACATTTCACCCTGAGTCACGACAATGTGATCGCCAACATCGCCGACGTTTATCAAAATACCATTAGCACTCAGCGCTTTCGTATTCAGGTCAGTGGCCAGGCCAACCACCTGCAGCAAACCTCCGTCGCCAATCGCGTGCGTTGCCTGTTATTTGCCGCCATTCGCGCGGCCATACTCTGGCAGCAACTGGGCGGTCGGCGCTGGCACTTTTTAGTGTTTCGCGGCCACATACTCAAGCATCTTGAAACGTTACAACAAGAAGCGCGGTAAGCCCCCAGAGTCTGGCAAAATCCGTTAAAATGCCCCCCGCATTAATCGCAACACCGGCTTCAATCTGTCAGTTCGTTATTGATCGCTTTATTTTTTTACTCGCACCTGGACACTCTTTATGGATCTCTCTGCACTCTCCGCCGTCTCTCCCATCGACGGCCGCTACGGCGCCAAAACCAGCGCATTACGCGCTATTTTCAGCGAATTTGGCTTAATTAAATACCGTGTTCAGGTTGAAGTACGCTGGTTACAACAACTCGCCAACCACCCCGGCATTAGTGAAGTACCGGCTTTTTCCGCAGCGACCAATGACTTTCTCGAACAGTTGTTGGCCGAGTTTGACGAGAGCCACGCGGCAGCGGTCAAAGGTATTGAAAGCACTACCAACCACGATGTGAAAGCGGTTGAGTACTTTCTTAAAGACTATTTCACGGGCAATGAAGAGCTCAATGCCGCCGGTGAATTTGTCCACTTCGCCTGCACCTCGGAAGATATCAATAATCTTTCCCACGCACTGATGTTGAAAGCAGGCCGCGATGAAGTGCTGCTACCCGCCCTGGAAAACATCTGCGCCACCCTGGCCAGCCTCGCCCACGAGTTCGCTGATCAGCCAATGCTGTCGCGCACCCACGGGCAAACGGCCTCCCCTACCACGATGGGTAAAGAGTTCGCCAATGTAGTCGCCCGGCTGAGGCGCCAAATCGAACAAATCCGCGCCGTGCAAATTCTCGGTAAGGTCAACGGCGCCGTGGGAAATTACAACGCCCACCTCAGCGCCTATCCGGATATTGACTGGCAGGCCAATGCCGAGCAATTTATTACCGAGCTGGGCCTGTGCCTCAACCCCTACACCACGCAAATTGAACCCCACGATTATATTGCCGAATTATTCGACGCCATTGCTCGAGCAAATACGATTCTGATCGACCTCAATCGCGATATTTGGGCCTATATTTCCATCGGTTACTTTAAGCAAAAAACCATTGCTGGCGAAGTGGGTTCATCGACCATGCCCCACAAAGTTAACCCCATCGACTTTGAAAACTCCGAGGGCAATCTTGGCATCGCCAACGCACTGCTCAATCATTTAGCCGCTAAATTGCCGGTATCGCGCTGGCAGCGTGACCTCACGGACTCCACCGTTTTACGCAATATGGGTGTCGGCCTCGGCTACAGCATGATTGCCTACAGCTCCATCGACAAAGGTCTCAGCAAGCTGCAGCTCAATGCTCAAAGCTTGAGCGATGATCTGGATAATTCCTGGGAAGTTCTCGCCGAGCCTATTCAAACGGTGATGCGTCGCTACGGTGTGCCTGAGCCCTACGAAAAGCTCAAGGCCCTGACCCGTGGCCAGGATATTACACAAGCAAGTCTCAGCGTATTTATTAAAACCCTGGAGATACCAGAGTCGGCGAAGCAAGCGTTATTAGCAATGACACCGCAAAGCTACACCGGTAATGCCGCTGAACAGGCAAGAAACATTTAGGTGTCAGGTTCCTCTGAAAAAGCCCTATCTGAGCACGCCATATCTGAGCTCTCCTTATCGAAACAGTGGTTTGCCCACTGCGGTGGACTCGACAACTTTCTTGCCGAGTACTGGCAGCGCAAACCGCTGTTAATTCGCCAGGCCCTACCCGGCTTCATCTCGCCCCTTGAGGCCGATGAACTGGCCGGCCTGGCGCTGGAAGAAGATATTGAATCGCGGCTCATTATTGAAAGTAAAACCTCGCCCTACTGGACCTTGCAGTGCGGGCCTTTTGGCGATGAAAGCTTTCAGAGCCTGCCGCCCAGCCACTGGACACTGCTAGTACAAGCCGTCGACCAATGGGTGCCAGAGGTTCACGACCTGCTCAGCCATTTTGACTTTCTGCCCCAGTGGCGAGTCGACGATATTATGCTCAGCTACGCCGCCGATCAGGGCAGTGTCGGCCCCCACTTCGACCAGTACGATGTATTTTTACTGCAGGGCGAAGGTCAGCGACGCTGGCGACTGGGCCAGTACTGCGACATTAATACCCCTTTGCTAAAGGGCCCAGAGCTACGCATTGTCGACAATTTTGAGCAAAGTGAAGAGTGGCTGCTCGAACCCGGCGACATGCTGTATTTACCCCCAGGCCTCGCCCACTGGGGTATTGCTGAAGGCGAGTGCATGACCTACTCCATCGGCTTTCGCGCCCCCAGCGCGACAGAATTGCTGAGCGACCTGGCCACTGAACTGCTCTCAAAAAATAGCGCGACTGACCCAATTGTTTATCGCGACCCCAGCCTGACCAAGGCAATGGCAAAGGGCGCTATTGACGAAGGTTTTATCGATGAGGTGAGAAGCCTGCTACTGCGTCAGCTCGATGACAAAGAACAGCTAGCCCAGTGGTTCGCCCGCTTTATGACCACGCGCAAATATCCCGACCTTGAGTTTGACGATGAGTCCGAGGAAGCTCGCCTGTCATTTGAAGAATTAGATGGGGACACAGTACTGTGCCGCCACCCGGCCTCGCGATTCGCCGCCCTGGCCGGTGACCCCGCAAACCTGGCTGTAGACGGTGAGCTATACCCCTGCACTCAGGCCTTCGCGACAACACTGGCCGATTCCCGCCATTTTGAATTAGTTGAGCTGGGTGTGCTAGATAGTCGCGAGCAGGCCCTGCTCGACACCTTGCTGCGCAATGGTAGTTTAGCCCCGCATATTTAGTTACGCTTACGACAAGCATTATACAAAAGGTAGTGCCCAAGACCTGCCACTGACAACACCGGCACATGACTTGCGCGAATAAAAATAACAAGAAACCTTGTGACTTTAAGGCTTTAATCCAAGAGGAATAAAACCATGGAAAACCCTGAACTACGCTACGCCTCCACCGTCATTCTGGTTCGCGACTCCGAAAATGGTGTCGAAATGCTGCTGCAAGAGCGCAGCGGTAAATCAGAATCTTTTAGCGGCGCCTTTGTTTTCCCGGGCGGTAAAGTCGATTTACACGACGCCGACAAAGAGTACGAAGCCCTCTATTCCGGCCACACCGACCAGGACGCCAGCGCCATTCTCGGCATGTCTAAATACGGTCTAGCCTACTGGACGGGCGGTATTCGTGAGGTTTTTGAAGAGGCGGGTATTTTACTGGCCTATGACAAGAGCGGAAAAATCGTCAGCTTTAATTCACCTGAGGTCAAACAGCGCTTTATCGAATACCGCGAGGCTTTAAACAAGGGCGAGATGAACCTGCTGGAGATTTGCCGCAAAGAAGAATTGACCCTGGCCACTGACCAAATGTACTACTACAGCCACTGGGTAACACCCATCGTTATGCCGCGGCGTTTCGATACCCGCTTCTTTATTTGCCGTGCCCCTGACGAACAAGAGCCCATTATCGACAACCACGAAGTGGTCTCACAGTGCTGGATAAATCCAGCCGAAGCTCTGCGCAAACAGCGTGAAGAAGGCTTCCAGATATTCTTCCCCACCATCAAAAACATTCAGGGCTTAACCGGATACGAGCAAAGCCAAAGCCTACTCGAAGCCGTGGCACAGTTTCGCGATCTGCCGAGAATTCTGCCCATCAAAGCGGAAAAAGACGGCGCGCCACCACTTATACCCGGCGATGAAGGCTATGTTCATCGTGAAGTCGCCACCCCCCATTATTAGTCGGGCGCTAGAAAGATGAGTGACAAAGCTGCCTGGTATGCCCGCTTAAGTGACCACACCGTTGATGGCATAACAAATGTCAGCAAGCCCCAGCACACCTTAATTGGACAGCTTGTTTTTAATCGCCCGGCCAATCGCAACAGCCTGACACCCGAAATGCTTGAGGCCTTAAAAGAAGCCATCGCCGCAGCCAAAAATGACACCGATATTCGCTGCCTTATTATTACCGGCACCGGGAACAACTTTTGCGCGGGTGGTGACTTTAAAGGCGGTGCCGAGAACTCGAAAATCCCCTTTAGCCAACAGGGTTTGATCGACACCTACAGTATTTGCATGGAGCTGCTGAATATAAAAGTACCGGTAATCGGCGCACTCAACGGCCACGCCATTGGCGGCGGTTTTGGTGTCGCCCTGCTGAGTGATATTCGCGTCGCCAACAGCGATGCCCTTTACGGTGCCAATTTTGCCCGCCTCGGCATGCACTCAGGCATGTCGCTGTCCTACATACTGCCGCGCCTTATCGGCCTGGCAAAAGCTAATGAATTGATGTTCACCGGGCGGCGCTTCTCGGGCAGTGAAGGTGAAAATATCGGTCTCTTTAACTATGCCCTGCCCGCAGAAAAAGTGTGGCCAAAAGCCCTTGAGCTGGCCGAAGAGATCGCCGCCTGTGCGCCAAACGCAGTACAGTTAATGAAGCAATCGATCATTAACAACCTCGACTGGAACCCCCATTCGCGGCTGGCCAATGAGGCTCTACATCAGTCGGCAAGCTTTGACTCCAATGACGCACGTGAAGGCATTGCCGCGATGATGGAAAAACGCGAACCCGTATTTACGGGCACATAAGTTAGTTATTCAATTTTTTACACATTTAAAAATAAACATCACCAGCGATAAACCAAACAACAGGATCCACGCTATGAGCAGCACAACCGAGCAAAACGAACGCCACCCAGATGGACAAATCAGCACCGAAGTACGCGGTAACATTTTTTTAATTGGCATTGACCGCCCCGAAAAATACAACGGTTTTACGCCAAAGATGTTTACTGAGCTGGCCGATGCCTACGCCGAATTAGAAAACAATAGCGAACTCTGGGTAGGTGTACTGTTCGCCCACGGCAAACATTTTACGGCTGGGCTCGACCTGCCTAAATTTGCTGACGCGATGAAAAAAGGCGAGGCTATTTTGCCCACCAATGGCATTGACCCCTTTTCACTGAAACCCCCTTTCCGCACCAAGCCCGTGGTCGCGGCCATGAATGGCATTTGCTACACCGCCGCTATTGAATTGATGCTGGCAACAGAAATTGTTGTCTCAGCCAGAAGCGCCCGCTATTCCCAGCTTGAAGTGGGTCGTGGTGTGATGGCTGCTGCTGGTGCCACCTTCCGCATGGTTGAGCGTGCGGGTTGGGGCAACGACATGAAAGTACTTTTAATTCAACCTCATAGGGATTTAAAAAATAAGTCAAAATTAATTAAAATTAG
>CAYWXW010000053.1:10828-20019 GCA_964462265.1 uncultured Porticoccaceae bacterium
CGAAGAAGCCCTGCGTTACAATTTTATTCAGGAAATTGTCGACGATGGTGAAGAATTTAATCGCGCCCTGGAACTGGCGGAAGAAATTGCCAAACAGGCACCACTCGCGGTGCAAGCTACCTTGCAAAGCTCACGTGCCTACTACTTTGACAGCCCCAAAGCGGCCGTCGATGAGTTTATTCCCATCATGAAAACACTGGCCAATACTGAAGATGCCGCCGAAGGTGTGCAGTCGTTTATCGAAAAACGTCCACCGGTCTACAAAGGTAAATAATTGACTCTTCAAGTAAAAGGCCGCAATTGATTAATATCACTTACCCGTGTCAAGCACTGCCTTAACATAGAGCCTATAAACAGGCTCTGTGCGTGAGCCTGTAAAAATAGCGGGATTTTTAATCCCGTCAGCCCCCGTCAAAAAGAGCAAATACAATGAAAATGCCACTAAAAACCATGATTACCCTTGCGGCTTTATCACTAAGCACCCAACTGGTTGCCGGTGAACAGAACAATGCTGCAGCGGGCGCTGAAACCAATAATGAAGCTAAAGCCCTGTTTGAAAACCACTGTCTAGCCTGCCATCAGCCCCACAAGGGTGGCAAGGGCAAGCATTCGCAGAACAAGTCCGGTGGCGATAAGCAGGCACGCAGTGATGGCGCTCACCCTAAACGCCTGGCTCCACCCATGGCAATGGTAAAAAAACATTACCTGAAAACCTATCCCGAAAGAGAGCAGTTTATTGAAAAAGTCTCAGCCTGGGTGAAGGCCCCCGACGCCAATGCCGCCATGCTCCACCATGCGGTGGAAAAGTTTGGCGTCATGCCCCCGCAGGCTATTGATGCATCAACTCGCCAACAAATTGCAGGCTATATCTATGATGTACTGCCTTCCGGGCACGGCAAGAAAGGCGGCTGTAAAAAAGGCGAAAAGCACTAAACATACGCTGTAAACAAGCTAGACGTTTCTGGATATTTTCACTCAACACCTAGGCTCGATCGTTTTAACCTAGATCATTTTTAGCCCAGGTGTTGAATCTCTCCATTAGCAGCCGTCATTGCGCTCATTCCCCTCGCAAAGAATGCACCGGCCCATAATAAGCAGCAAGCTTACAAGCTGCCACAATAGTCTGTTGAGACAATCGCGTTTATTATCACGCCACCGTGAGTCAAGTAGCCCCTGTCATAAGGATAGACATAGAGATAGAGATAGAGATAGAGATAGGCACGGGCATAAAAACCATTGCCACCGGGAACGATTTGGCAAAGGGCTTATCCAACCTAAAGCGGCCAACCTGGCCAAGATCAATTGAATATGAAAGGAAAAGGGAAAATGAGCAATCGGCTTAAACAAACACTGGGGCGTTTATTCGCCATTCTCGCACTGTCTTGCTCAACAGCACCGACACTGTACGCAGAGCCCGACACCCAGAAAGCCATCTTTGCCGGGGGTTGTTTCTGGTGCATGGAGCCACCATTTGATGCGTTGGACGGCGTTATTTCCACCACCTCGGGTTATATCGGCGGTACGGTGGCCGAACCGACCTATAAGCAAGTTTCCAGCGGTACAACGGGCCATACTGAGGCTCTGCAAATTGTCTTTGACCCCAACAAAATCACTTACGAGGAATTGCTCGCAACCTTCTGGCTTAACATTGATCCCGTTGATAATGGTGGTCAGTTCTGCGATCGGGGCAGCCAATATCGCAGTGAGGTTTTTTACACCAATAATGAACAACGCGAGCTGGCTGAAAAGAGTAAGCAACAGCTCAATGCAAGTGATGCACTACCCGCACCCGTACAAACGGCGATCACCGCAAGCAGCCAGTTTTATCCCGCTGAGGACTATCATCAGAACTACTATCAAAAGAACCCCAAGCGCTATAAGTTTTACAGCTGGAATTGTGGTCGCAAACAACGCCTGTTACAGCTTTGGGGCAAGGCCTACAACGAGTAATAAAGGTTAATTAAGGAACCTCTAATTAACGACCAACATATCCGTCTTCATACCGCGCAGAATACGCTCTGCGGTATTGCCTAGTAACAAGCCCTTCAGTCCTTTATTCGCGGCATTGCCAATCACCAGCAGGGCGTCATCCTGTGAAGCCCGCTGGCTCACCACCTCTTCGACCCGCCCGGTGACCACATCAATGGCCTGGGGGCTAATGCCCAGATGTTCGACCAGAGCCTTTGTTTTCTGTTCAGCAATAGCCATGGTGTCGAGTAGAAAATCACCACTCATCGGTGCATTAACAATACCGGCGTAAACCAGAGCGGGGTCGGGCACTACGCTTAAGATTTTCAGGGGGACACCTTCAGCCTTGGCCAAAGCAGCGGCATTGTCGAGCAGCCGCGCAGTGAGTTGCTGATGGGGTTCTTGATTGTCCAATGCATCAATAGCCGCTAACACCTGCTGGCAGGCTTTTCTCTCTTTCACCATCGCCAGCACCGGGCAAGGCGTATCACGGAACAGGTGCCAGTCATCCGGGGTATGAATCAATACCGACAAAATCGGATCGTGACTCGCCATCATGACAATTAAACCGGCACCATAACTCTGGGCTTTTTCGACAATAGTGGTGTGTACTGTTGTCGTCCACTCCACATGCAGGCGATAGTTTTTACCCGCGCACAGGGTTTCAAGACGCGATCTTTCGGCAGCGACTATTTCTGCCTGCAACTGGCTAAAGTCCTGCAAATTAAGGTACTTACTTAACTCGCCGAGTTGGTCGTGCACTGGTACTAGCACCTCAAGGCCCGTATGAAAGCGTGCGCCAAGCTTTTCAGCCTCGGCGAGAACGGCCTCGGCATCATCCCAGTGGGTTATTACCGCTAGTATATTTTCCATCGATGACTCCATTTATTGTCTGTAGCGCCTGGATGACAGAGTGTTGCTTACAAGGTATCAAGCCTGAGCATATCAATTTAAGCCGCTTAATATAGCAACGACGGGAAGCTGTTTGATACAAGTCATATGCGCCGCTGGCGATGCCCACTAAAGTCAGCACTCATATTATTACGGTAAAAGAGCCTATTAATGGCTCACTCAGCAATCTAGATGACAAACTTTAGCCACTCTCAAATTCAGCGCTCCCTAACAACCGGCTTTAAATCCTCGCTGTTTCCCCTCTATGAAAACAATAGCGGAACACCTGCAATAGCGGAGTCAGGCAGTCCTGAGCTGAGTAGTATCGCGCAAATTGGCATCAATATTTATTGCCCCCAGCAGCGCGTTGACGACTACGAACACCTGATTTGTCAGGAGGTCACTCTGCGGCGCTCACTCTACAACCGTCATCAACCGGTGGCATCAGTTTGGTGGCTCGGCAGCCCACTGCAACAATTTTCACCCGAGGCCATCACCGAATTATGTTTTCGCCTCAGCAGCCATTTCACCCATCAACAAGAGGGCTCAACACGCGGCATGGCGGTGACGCCCATGGAGTTGGACAAGAACAATCTGGCACTTATTAAAGGTTTAAACTTTAACGCCATAAAATTGAATATCGATGCCAGTGTTGCCAGCGGTGACCGCAGCCTGTCAAACATTGAAACCGCCCTGCAAATGCTGGCTGACTACAAATCGTTCGATCTTAGCTGCGTGATCAAATTCAGCGACCAGACTCACCCAGATTTTCTCGACCGTCTACTTAACTTACTGGAGAACTCCCACTGCACCCATATAGAGGTCTCAAGCCAAAAAAGCGGGCCGGTCTCGCTGCAGGATAAACTCACCAGTCAAACCCAGCTAGTGCGTATCAACAAGCACTTCCACGATTGTGGATGGCGAGGCTGTGGCAACAACAGTTTTTTTGCGCCCTCCCACCCCCTTGGCAATTTACCCCAGCAAGCCAAACTTGAAGCGACTCCCTGGGGCTATATGGCGAGGCAAATACCCCTTTGGCTGGGTTTTGGCGTCGCCGCACTCAGCCTGAGCGCGGGTAATTACCAATACAATACGCCCTCCAGCGAGCGCTATGTGAACTTGCTGGCTGATAAAAATTCACCGGTTCAAAGCCACTTTCGTCTGGCTGCCGATAAAGCGTCCAATTTCAGGCTTATTCAGCAGCTGCTTTGCGGACACGCTATTGCCCCCACAACCCCACAACTGCACCAGCAACTCACGTCACTCATTCCCAGGGAATGGCTAAAGGATGACTCCGATAGCCTGGCCTTAAATACCCTCGGTATTGTCAACCTTTCCGGCATCTGCGATAAACTCTTCAATCCCCTCTGTGCCTAAGAAATGCGCCCTGTAAGCCGCCCACGATTGGCTATATGACGGTGTAGAAAAAGAGTTACAATGCGCGACTGAGCATAATTAGCAGAGGGTTGACCATGTCACAGCGATGTCCACACAGTGCCGAAATCAATTGTCGGGATTGCCGCATGAATGCGCTCTGCCTGCCCATCGCCCTCGAACTCGATGAAGTTGACCGCCTCAATGAAATTGTCCAGCGTGGCCGCCCTCTTCACAAAGACAACTACGTCTACAACTGTGGCGACGAATTTCGCTCCGTTTACGCGGTGCGCAGCGGCTCGATAAAAACCTATAGCGTCAACGACCAGGGCGTTGAACAGGTCACCGGCTTCTATCTGCCCGGCGAAATTTTTGGCATGGACGGCATTGCCCACACTCACCACATCAGCTCAGCCGTTGCCCTGGAAACAGCGGCAATTTGTGAAATCCCCTTCGATCGCATGGAAGATTTGAGCATGACCCTGCCATCGCTACAACGCCACTTCTTCAAGTTAATGAGCAAAGAAATCACCAATGACCAGCAGCTGATCTCATTGCTGAGTAAGAACAGTGCTGAAGAGCGCGTCGCCACCCTGCTACTGAGTATCTCCGCACGCAACGCCAAGCGCAGCCTGTCAAATGTTCGCTTTCGCCTGCCAATGTCGCGGGCCGATATCGGCAATTACCTGGGCCTGACCGTCGAAACCGTGAGCCGAGTTTTCAGCCGCTTCCAAAAACAGAGCATTCTCGCCGTGGATAAAAAAGAAATTGAAATCCTCGATGTTCCCGGCTTACAACAACTGGCGAATACCTGATAACTCGCCATCTTTCTTTAATGCACAAAACAATCTAAAACATAGCTCAGCCCGGTAGACTTCTGCCTTTGGCGGGCGGGCGAAAGCATCTGACTAAAAATTATTTTTATTATCGACGCTGTAAAAAAACCAGCAAGCATCTAAAACAAATCGGCAAGCATCGCCCTTTCTTCTTTACTCAAGATATCCCCTGGCTTTACCGGCTGAGCCAGGCGCGGGCCATTGTTAAAGCACCCTGTGGACCGTCTTCTTGAGATACTACGACGCTCCAGAGCCCGTCTGTCGAGCGCGCGTCTATCTGTACGCGGCCACATGACATATTGGTGCTCAATATTTTTTTGCCACTCGACACTGCCAAATAAAAAATGTACCAGCCGCCTTTCATTCAAACGACGCTCACACGCCCTTCGCTTGCTGTGCCTAAAATCCTCGGCATTCATACCTCTATCCCTATTTAGATCGTATCCATATATTCAGAATAGACGCCATTAAAAGCAACGTCCACAAAATATTTACGGGCTGAATTATACGTAACAAATTCCTTTTGTTAAAATGCTTTACGCCACTTAAGGGTAGTAGTTACCTGCCATCAGCCTCCGTAAAGCTGTTTGAAGCGAGCTTTATCGAAGCCATTCATGCGTTTTTTGCCAATCAAAATAACCGGCACGCCACGTCCCTTCAAACGCGCGAAGTCCTTTTTACCTTTAGCCGATGTTTCCACATCGTATTCGCTAAAGGCAATATTATTCACCTTAAAAAACTGCCTGGCACGCTTACACACACCGCACCAAACCGCGCTATACATCACCACAGACGGGCGCTTAAGACTAGCCTCTTTCCTGCGCTCGGCATCTCGCTGACCCAAAAAATCAGCCGTCGTCACTTCGCTACCCCGATAGGAATTAATAATTAATTGATCGCCAATGGGCTCAACCAGCCCCGCCTCGGGCGCTTTGTCGGAAAAATGAACCTGACCCTGCTCATCAGTCCACTTATAGATTTCGCCATGGGCAGATAGCCCTACTGACAAAAAGCAAGCTGCCAATAACCTCGCCACACCTGAGCTTAGGCCGACATATTTTATAGTGGTGATTTGCATCCGCTAATTAATCAAAATCGCTGGCATTAGCGCAATTCACTGGCATTTCAGCACGCCCCACTCTGCAAATATTTTCTGCCACTTTGCTGGCGATACCCTTAAAGCTCAAATCCGTTGCACCTCCAATATGGGGCGTGGCAATTACGTTGTAGTCAAATAGCGGATCACTCGGGTCAACCGGCTCCTGCCAGAACACATCGAGCCCGGCACCGGTAATCTGCTTGTTTTTCAGGGCTTCTATTAAAGCCTCATAATCTATAACGCCACCTCGGGCGACGTTGACAACAAAGGATGTCGGTTTCATGAGAGCCAATTCATCTGCCCCGATTAAACCTCGGGTATCGTCGTTCAGGGGTGGTGCGAGAATGACGAAATCTGCTTGGGGCAGCAGCTCGTGCAGAGCCTCACCACTGCGGTGCTGGGCCAGGGGGATGGCCTGCTCTTGCTCGGTATTTTTTGGCCCGCTGCGGGAAACGGCTAGCACCTCCATTTCAAAACCACTGAGCCTGCGCGCCACTTCACGCCCTATGCCGCCAAAGCCTACGATCAGAGCCGTGCGCCCTTTCAGCGACCAGCCGGTGGGACCGGCAACCACAGCGTCACGAATGTTCTGCTGCGCTTTGGGGAACTGCCGAGCCAGGGTCAGCATTAACATCACCGCCACCTCGGCAACAGACTCGGCATTGCCGGTGCCAGCAGCTGGCACATTAGCCACGTAAACCGCATTTTTACTGGCAGCGGGAATATCAACGGCATCCAGCCCCGCGCCAAATTGTTGTACCAACTTAAGCTTGGGCAGGGACAATTCCGCTTCGCCGAGCGGGGTGATGGCGGGAATCAGCACATCGGCATCACTACCCACGGTAGTGATCTCTTCAGGCCCACAACAGACAATCTCGTCATCGGGCAAAAGGCCCTGCAGCATTTTTTGTATAACGCTAAAACCTTGCCGGCACAGTACTATTTTCATCTTTTCCTTCCCTGTCTTTGCACTGTTTATAGTGCTGATTATTGTTTTCATGATTGAAGCATTAGCGAATATTAAACATCATAACCATCAGACGCACACCCATTAAGCCATAAATTAACTGCCCTTCCCTTATTAAAAAAACAAGTCATCTATTGCATGGGCTGGCTGACAACTTGTAATAAAGCAGCAGCGATGGGAGCATCAAACATTGATACTCGAACAGGGAATAATGATGAAAACTCTCACTCGAATCACCATTACTGCTCACTTGCTACTGGCTTGCTTTTTACCCTTGTCAGCCACGAGTGGAGAACAGACATCACCACCCAGTATCAGCAATGGTGCAGCCTGTGACGGCAAACTGGACATACTACTGAGCAATGACGACGGTTTCGACAAGCCAGGCATTGTCGCCCTGCAGCAGGCCCTCAGCCAGGCACAACACCGTGTTGTCCTCGCCGCCCCCGCCAAAAATGCCAGCGGCAGCAGTGCCTCCATTACCTTTGCCCCGGTAGCGGTCGAGCAAGTCGCGGCCAATACCTATGCCATTAGTGCCAGCCCGGCAACATCTGTCGTGCTCGCGGTCAGCGCCCTCTACCCCCCAGACAGCCCGCCTGATCTGCTTATTTCTGGCATTAATAAAGGCGCTAATCTCGGCCCCGCCACGGGTATCTCCGGTACGGTGGGTGCGACCACGGCAGCGATTGAAGTCATCGACCCGCCCATTGCCGCCATTGCTATTAGCACTGACCCACTCGGCCCGAATTTTAGCGAGGAAGAAAACACTGAACATTTGCAGCGTATTTCAGCCTTTATCGTCAATCTTGTGGGCCGGCTTAGCCAAGAGCGGTGTAAAAGCGGTTTACTGTTGCCGCAAGGGCTGGCATTAAATATTAATTATCCACCACTACCGAGCGCAGAAATTAAAGGTATTGTGATAAGGGAGCAGGGGCAGGCGCCCTATTTTAAAATCTCTTACAGACCCTCAAAAGATGATGCCAATGTCTATTTGCCGGTCTTTCAAACCCAGGTTGTCGAAAGTGATATCGCACAATCGGACACACTCGCCTACCACCAGGGCTATATCACTATCGTGCCGCTGGACGGTGATTATACGAGTAAAAACCCTACGTTTAACGCTCTTATCGAGCCACTTATTAGGCCATTAAAACCCTGAATAAATTAGCGACAATCAAAACCGGGGGGAGGGGGTATTATCTGAATTCAGGTCTAAATTCAGGAACAGCTTTTAATCACCTCTATGCCGCAGTTTTAGCAGATAGTTTATGACCAACAGTGTGACTGAAAAACAAGCATAAAAACCGATCACCACCAGTTGAAAGAAATAGGCCGCAATTCCGCCCTGATCCCCGCTATAAGCAGCCAGATATAAGGAGAAACTACTACCGGCAATAGCGACAATGCCAGCACCCACTCTGTACAAGATGCAGAGTTTTGGTTTCAGCCTGCCAGAGAATGAAAAAGTACCAATATAAACAGCCACCGGCAGTAGTAATAACAATAGGCCAATAAGCATTAGGGCAAGCCCTCACATTTTTTAACCAGATCTTTCCCCAAACACCACGCCTTTACAAGCTTGTAACAAAAACTGACAAACTCGTTGCTGGCTTTTAATCAAAGATCGTGCGGGCAATAATTTCTTTCATAATTTCAGAGCTACCGGCATAAATACGCGAAATACGGGCATTGGTATAGAGTCGGCAAATCTCGTATTCATCCATATAGCCCGCGCCGCCGTGTAGCTGCACGCCTTCATCCATCATCCGGCCTTCAAGCTCACTGCAATAGAGCTTGGCCTTGGCCGCCATATCACCGCTGAGGCGACCCTGGTTATGCATTTGCACACAGTGGTCGATATATACCTGGGCCATATCAATTTCGGTGCTCAATTCAGCCAGCTTAAAGCGCGTATTTTGGAAATCGGCAATGCGCTGGCGAAAGGCTTTGCGCTCCATTACAAAATCGCGGGTGATGTCAAAAGCCCGCTTGGTGCAGGCAACGTAACCTACAGCGCCAATTAAGCGCTCTTCAGCCAGGCCCTGCATTAAGTAGT
>CAYWXW010000053.1:20029-21789 GCA_964462265.1 uncultured Porticoccaceae bacterium
CTTTGACATCGTTGAAAAACAATTCGGCTGTATCCTGAGCCTTGAGGCCCATTTTTTTAAGATTGCGGCCCCGTTCAAAACCTTCCATGCCACGCTCAATAACAAACAAACCGATTTGTCGGGGATTATCAGGATTCGTCTTTGCCGCGACGATCACCAGGTCGGCATTAATACCGTTAGAGATATAGGTCTTCGAGCCATTCAGCAACCAATGATCACCCTTGTCCTGAGCGTTGCTTTTCATCCCCGCCAGGTCACTACCGGCATCAGGCTCGGTCATGGCAACGGCCAAAATGCTGTCGCCCGAGACCGCGCCGGGAATAAAGCGCGCGTGCTGTTCGGCATTGCCAAAGTGCTTTAAATAGGGGCCGACTAATCGACTGTGCAGGGTATGAAAAAACCCGGCATCGCCATAGGTGGCATCTTCTTCCATCATAATTTGCTGGTAACGGAAGTCTTCTATACCCAGGCCACCGTGTTGCTCATCGGCCCAGGTTAATAAATAACCCTGCTCGCCCATCTTTTTAAACATTTCCCGAGGCACAATGCCCGCTTCGCGCCAGCCTTCTCGGTGGGGCTCAACTTCTCTGATCAGGAATTTGCGGTAGGCATCTCGAAATATTGCCTGTTCTTCGTTAAAAAGATCACGTTCCACGCTTGGCACCTCGTATTGTCAGAAAAAATTAGAGTTTATTTTTATTGCTACTGATAATACGTGCTAAAGCCAATGGCCGCTGGTCTAACTAAGACCCGGCAGTATTGTTCCACTTAATGCTGGGTATTCTTTTTATTCAGCGCGCCGACAAATGCCTCAAGCCTATCAGCCTGAGCCGTCCAGTCGGCCCCCATCTGTGGTAGGAAGGGTTTAGTTTAAGTTGTGCCAGTGCTGTTTCAGCCAGTTTTCGATAGGTGGTGATTTTACCGCCGAAGATACTCAGCAAGGGTGCACTGCCATCATCGCCCAGTCCCAGTTCGAGAATATAGTCGCGACTAATATCGCTCGGCTTAGTAGAGTCATCGTCACACAGCGGCCTGACGCCAGCGTAGCACCAGAGAATATCCTCACGACCTACCTGTCGAGTAAAACATGCGTTTAATACTTGCAGCAGGTAGGCCTCTTCGTCGCCATCCATTTCAACGGCCGCAGGGGCGCCGCTATATTCAGTGTCTGTGGTGCCCACCAAAGTGAAGTCAGTACCGAAGGGAATCACAAACACGACTCGATCATCATCGTTTTGCAGTAGATAAGCTTGCTGTCCTGGGTACAGACGCTTAACAATAAAGTGACTACCTTTAACCAGTGTCACCACCGCAATATAACCCCAGGAAAACTTACTGATCCGGCTACCAAAGGCGGTGCGACCATCGCTGCCCAGCTTATTAATTTTTTGCACCTGTATATCAAAAATAAGGCTGATTCTGTCGGAACCGAGAAAATCATAGTTTGCCGAATGGCTCATGCTACCCAGTAAAGTCAGCACATTGCTGCTTTTAGCCGGGCAGGTCGCACAGTGACGCGTATCGAAAAAGTCTGGTTTATAACTTAGCTCGCTCTGAACAGAGAGTGGAAGCCACAAGTCATCGATATTTTCTAATTACATTATTTACTTTGTGGCCAACAGGTTTTTGTCATTGCTTTGCCGATAGGCTGATTTTCTTCATCATCGGCTTGGTCGATCAGGTAGATGCCATCCGTTTCAATCCTGATTATTCGTTGCTTATATAAGCCGCCAATGGCTTTTTTAAAGGCCCCTTTACTC
>CAYWXW010000054.1:0-17692 GCA_964462265.1 uncultured Porticoccaceae bacterium
TGAGTAAATCCTGCAACTGAACGAGGCTTAAACCATAGCGTGCCATGGCTTCACGCCTGGGTTCAATCGTCATCACCGGTAGGCCGGTGGTCTGCTCAACGGCGACATCGGCAGCGCCTGGCACGTTGTTAATGACCTTTTCTATTTGACGACCTAAGGTAATCAGCTGGTCAAAGTCATCACCAAAGACTTTGACGGCCACTTCGGCCCGCACCCCGGATAGCAGTTCATTGAAGCGCATTTGTATCGGCTGCAAAAACTCATAACGATTACCGGGAATGGGTGTTACCAGGTTTTCCAGTTCTGCAACAAGTCGTGTCTTGGGCTTGTTGGGGTCGGGCCATTTATCTCGAGGTTTTAGAATAATAAAATTATCTGCCACGCTCGGCGGCATGGGATCGGAAGCCACCTCACCGGTGCCGATTTTAGAAAATACCCGCTCGACTTCCGGTAGTTTTGCGATTTCTAATCCCAGGGTTTTTTGCAAATGAACCGCTTCGCTGAGCGAGGTGCCGGGAATGCGCAAGGCATGCATGGCGATATCACCTTCATCAAGATTTGGCACAAACTCTGAGCCCAGTTTCGGAATTAATAAACCCGAAAAAACCACCAGCGCCAGAGCGCCGCTAACCACTACCCACCTAAATTTAAGGGAGAACGAGAGGATGGGTTTGTAGATAGAAAGCGTCGTCTGTACAAGCCTGCCTGTTTTCTCTTTTACCGGTTTTTTAAACAGTAGTGCGACGCCAGCGGGAATAAATGTAATGGATAGAAACATCGCGCTGACCAGAGCGATGATCACAGTGATCGCCATGGGGTGGAACATTTTCCCCTCAACACCACTGAGTGCGAAGATGGGAATATAGACGGCGGTAATAATAAAAACGCCAAAGAGTGCCGGACGAATCACCTCGCGGGTAGCCTCAAACACGATGGTCAGGCGCTCATTAAGTGGCAAGCTTTCTTGGCGACCTTCTTTGTTTCCCCCCTTGCTGTAAGCATCACTCAGCCGGCGCATGCAGTTTTCGACAATGATTACCGCACCGTCAATAATCAAACCAAAATCCAGTGCCCCCAGGCTCATAAGATTAGCGCTGGTTTTTGTTTGCACCATGCCGGTGATGGTCATTAACATAGCAATTGGGATGACTGCTGCGGTTAATAGTGCAGCGCGAACATTACCCAAAAATAGAAACAGCACGACAATAACCAGCAGTGCGCCTTCCAGTAGATTCTTTTGTACCGTCTTTAGCGTTTTATCTACCAGCGTGGTTCGGTTGTATACCGCCGTGACGGTGATGCCATCGGGCAGACTGTTTTTAATCTCTTCCAGCTTAAGGGCAACATCGTTGGCAACGGTACGGCTGTTTTCCCCGATTAACATAAAGACCGTGCTCATTACCACTTCGCGGCCATTCTGAGTCGCGGCACCGGAGCGTAACTCCTTACCCAGACTAACGCTGGCGACATCTTTCACCCGCACAGGAATGCCCTGGTGTTGGCGTATTACAATATTGCCCAGGTCGGTCAGTGTATTGGCCTGGCCGGGGACGCGCATCAACCACTGCTCGCCATTGTGCTCAATGAATCCGACGCCACGGTTGTTATTGTTATTTTGTATCGCCTCAACAAGCTCGCTGTAGCTCACCTGGTAGGCTAACAAGCGGGCGGGTTCAGGAGCCACCAAAATCTCTTTCCTGAAACCACCAATGGGATTTATCTCCGCGACACCGGCAACACGCATGAGCTGTGGGCGAATAATCCAGTCGTGGGTTGAACGTAGATCCATGGGTGTGATCAGGCTGCCGTCGCTGTTTTTAGCACCGGGTTCGGCATCGACGGTAAACATGAAAACCTCACCCAGGCCCGTGGCGATCGGGCCGAGGGTCGGCTCTAAGGCCGAGGGGAGGCCACCTTTGGCCGTACTCAGCCGTTCGCTGACCAACTGCCGGGCAAAATAAATATCAGTGCCTTCTTCAAACACCACGGTCACTTGAGACAGGCCGTAACGTGAGAGAGAGCGGGTATAGGATAATTTTGGCAGCCCTGTCATGGCAGTTTCTACGGGAAAACTCACCCGCTGTTCTGTTTCCAGGGGGGTGTAGCCGGGCGCCTCTGTATTGATAACCACTTGCACATTGGTAATGTCCGGTACGGCATCAATGGGTAATTGGGTGAACTTCCACCCACCCAGCCCCATCAGTAAAAGGACAAGCGCCATCACCAACCCACGGCGCTCCAGGGCAAACTTGATAATTGCTTCTAACATAATACGTCGCCTTGAATAATCGAATTAGTGATCGTGAGATGCGCCGGACTTTTCAATGTCGGCTTTGATGACGTAGCTGTTTTCACTCACATAGCGCGTACCGGGTTCTAAACCGCTCAGCACTTCAGCCCATTCGCCTGCTTGCAGACCCAGGTCAAGCATTCGTACTTCGTACTCTTCGCCTATTTGTGCATAGACCACCGTGAAATCACGGAAGGCCTGTAGCCCAGTTCGTTTTACAGCCAGGGCTGCCGTGTGTTCTCCCACCGTTATGTTGGCGCTGATGTGGCGGCCCGGACGCAATTGGCCGTTTTGGTTATCGAGCACCACGCGTACCTTGACCGATTGATCGGCCTCTGCCAGTAGGTTTATTTGCGAAACTGTGCCCCTGGCCATATAGCCGCTGGTGGTATCGGTGATGGCCGCGTGTGCGCCGATTTTTACTTTCGCCAGATCAGCTGGAAAGACCGACAGTTCTGCCCACACCGAGCGGGTATCCATAATCGTAAACAGCTGCCGACCGTCGGTTTGTTCGCCGGCATTAGCATCACGCTGGGTGATTACGCCGCTGATGGGGGACTCAATGGAAAAGAGTTGCAAGCTTTCGTTGCTTTCAACGGTGGCGAGTTTTTGGCCTTTGCGAACTTGCTCACCCTGTGAGGCGGTGACGGATTTAATCGTGCCGTCAAATCGAGCGCTGACCCTGTGCTTACGCTCGCTGTTCGCTGCAATCTGGCCGTACACGCTGATGGTTTCCTGCATGACGACAGAACCGGCAACGGCGGTGCCGATTTCCAGAGCCTGCGCGACAGCAGTTTCTATTTTGGTGCGGCCCTCAAAGTTGTCATATTCCCAGTGGTGTGTTGTCCCCTTATGCACAGCGTTAATCGTGACAACAAATGAGTGAGGCTCGTAGATAACGGTATCGCCACGCAGGGCGTCACCTTGTTGGGTAAAGTTAATATAATCGATCTTGCCACCCAAACGGCTTAATTTAATGTTGAGATCGATGTCGCTGGGGCTAAGGATTTTACCGTTTTTTGTCGCCCAGGCGCGGAACTCAGGTGGCACGCCGGTCTCGAAAATAGCCAGTTCAAGGGTGAAGTCACCATCGCTTAATAGTCGTCCTCGATGCGGGCCTTTAAGTACCTCAGATTCAAGGCTCTCGGGTTCTTCTGCGCCGCCGTGGGCATTATTTTCTGAATTGTATTGTTCGGAATTGGGTTGATTGCAAGCCGCCAGCAGTAGGCCTAGCAGCGTGATGGCCAGTAATTTACTGGCGGGGTGTGGTGATAATGCTTTCATAATCATTCTCAATTTTTGTCAGTTTGCTTGTCGGTCACAGGGGGCGTCAGTTTTTCCATGGGCACACCGGTCAAGCGTTCGATTTCAATGACCTTTAAGTGTGCGTCGATACAGGATTCCACCAATGTGCTGCGTGCAGCCAGTAACTCCGCTTGTACACTGCGCCATTCGAGATAACTGTAACGGCCCAGGTTATAGGCTTTGCGGGTTTCCTTGAGTGCCTCTTCGAGCTGGGGAAGGATGTCACTACGATAGGCGTCAATGCGGTGCAAACTGTGTTGCAGCTCTTCGTACAACACATAAAGCATCGTTTCAAAACGCACTTTCAAGGCATCTGCTTGCGCCACTGTTTGCGACAGGTTTTCCCGCGCCGCAATGATGTTGCCGGTATTGCGACTGCGTTCGCCAAAGGGCAGTGAGATGCCTGCAACCAGAGCCTGGTCGTTGCTTGTTTCAAAATGTCGTATCCCAAGATTCACCTGCCATGGCGGATTACTTTGTGATTCGGCCAGTTTCAACTGGGCCTGCAGTAGGCGTTTTTCCGCCATCAGACGCGTGAAGTCCGGGCTGCGTTCGAACTGAGTTTTAAGCGTGGCAAAAGGCAGCGTAGCGGGCAGGCTAAAAATGTCGCCTTTAAGGTGTGTAAAGCCCGGCTGCGTTTCACCCCATTGCGCGGCTAACAGGCGGATTGCTGAGCGTAGCTCATGTTCAATATCTTCATGGGCCAACTGACGGCGAGCCAATTCGGCTCGTGCCCGCGCCAGCTCAGCGCCTGGTGTCTTACCCGCAGTCACCCGCTTGTGAACGGCGTTGACGGTTTCTTCTGCTAGCGCCACCGTTTTAACGGCATTGCGCAAACGAGCCTGGTTAGCCAGGCTAAGCACATATAAGCGCGCCGTTTGTGCAGCGGCATCCAGGCGCTTGATCGTCGCCTGCGTAGACAGCAAGGCTGCCCCCCCACGGGCGACATCGCTATGACTTTGGCGTATTTCACCTTCTAATACCCAGGCAATGCCTAGCGTCATTTGCGCATTATCGGTGCCATCAAAGGGCCCTGAACCCAGGGCATCTTCGATATTGAGGCTGATTTCAGGACTGGCTGCCAAACTGGCTTGCAATTGCCTGCCACTCTGCGCCTTAAGCCCATAGCTAAAAGCACGTAGCGCCGGGTTATGTTCAAAGGTCCAGGAGATGGCATCTTGCAAGTTAATGCTAGAGGAGCCTGCAGTGTTTACTGGCTCTGCAGCATTACTATGATTTTGATCTGAAATGATGTTCGGGTCAGCTTGCAGTGCTGTGCTCAGGCACAACAGCATCCAGCCACAAACGAGCAGGGTCGATTTGGATAACATACTCATGTTATTTCCGTCGTTAGTTAATTTTTAAGTAAAGCGGACAGCATTGCCCAACCCAGACCGATCAGGCCTGTGTCGAAACACTGTTAGAAAAAGAAGGGTTTAGAGCGGGGGAGCGCGCAGGGGTGGTCGCAGCCCGTAAAGTAAGGCCTTGCGAGAATTGTGGGGATCCGGGGGCCAGGGTAATCGAGGTAAAAGACGGTATGGAAAAATGAAGACGACAAGTGCGAACAGAGCAAGAACCAGCGACCCTGGAGAAAAGGTTTTCAGGAAACCCTGGGGGGACAGGTCAATTTCTACCACCTCTTCAGAGTGCTCTACTTCGGCAGCATCATAATGAAAGTGCGCTTGTTCCTGATGACTATGTTTTGATGCCTGAAGACCATGGTTTGATGAGAGTGGCTCATGGTCATAGATATGCACATGTAAGCGCACGCTCTGGACAAACACGAGGGCTATAGTTAGACAGATTACCCAAAGGGGCTTGCTCATCAATAACAGGATGCGTGTTAGGCGTAGGCGCATTTTTTCTGATCGATAGTCATTAGCGCCATTATGGGTTGTGATATGTAGAGAAGTCCAGTTGCGATTTCGATGGGCTCGAACTCTGATGCGCTGGGTAAAGCCGGTTTTTTTGTCGAAGATATCGCTACAATAAGAAGGCGCATTACTGATGGCCCTTGTTATTACTGGTTTTTCGCGACTTGTTTATACCCGGCTGGGAATAGCCTGTAAATACAGAGTAAAAGGAGAGCGCTATGAAGAGTCTATTGATTGCCCTGGTGATTATGGCCCCTTTGTATTTATTGTTGTGTCAAGAGCAGGGCAAGCAATTAGATGCTTTGTCTAGCGCTGCTAGTGACGGTGATTTGAGTGAGCCGTCGGCAGTGGAAAGTTCGGGGGGTGCAGAAGCCCTGCAACATTACAATCGTCCACTGAACGAAGCCAAAGGGGTAGAGGCTATGCTCAACCAGGGCGTGGAAGATCGCATGCGCAATGTCGACGCTCTGGATGGCGGGAAATAAGCTTTGCCGGGGGAGTCATTTCTAGTGGCTATTTAAAGCGCCGGCCCATCCTTTATCCTGACGGATCCTTTTTGAAATCTCTTTGCTAAGGAAAATATGGACACGTTTTTAGCGGCGCTGATTATTTTTATCGGCTCCTTTGTACAGAGTGCTATTGGCTTTGGTTTGGCGATTGTCGCGGCGCCATTTTTGTTTCTTCTATCCCCGGACTACGTGCCCGCACCGATTACCTTTGTTGCACTGGTGCTATCGGTGGCCAATGCCTATCGCTATCGCAGTAATATTTCTTTAAAGGGGCTGGGTGCGGCAATCGTTGGTCGCATTCCCGGTACGGTGGCGGGCGGTGCTTTGTTACTGTGGGTGGATGCAAAATCACTTTCGCTGTGGCTGGGCCTGTCGGTATTGATCGCCGTGGCGGTGAGTTTATTGCCCTTGCGTATAGCGCCCACCACGCCGCGAATGCTCATGGCTGGTTTTCTGTCAGGGTTTATGGGTACTAGCACCGCTATTGGCGGGCCACCATTGGCACTGTTATTACAGCACGAACAGGCCAATCTTATTCGCGCAAATTTGTCAGCCTTCTTTATTGTCAGCTGTATTCTTTCACTATTGGTGCAGGGCTATACGGGTTATATGAGTTGGCATCATTTTACCCTGACCTTGCCGCTCATCCCGGCGATGTTGCTGGGTTACTGGCTGGCGACTCGCTTCGTTGAGCGCATTGCTAATCATCACATCCGCCTCGCATCACTGTGTATCTGCAGCCTCTCGGGCATTGGCGCGATAGCGCTTTATTGGATGAGTTAGGCCAGGCCAAGTTAGGCGGAAAAAATAATTTTGATCAGCCACATTAGGCCGATGCCCAGAGAAAAAGCCAAAAAATGCAGCAGGGCAAGCCCGGTGTTTTTTTGTTTGTTGACCTCGGGGACGAGATCGGAAGCGCCAATATAAAGGAAGTTTCCCGCAGCAAAGGGCAGCAGAAAGGCTACGTCGAGATGGAATGAGGCGGCGTAGGCGGTGATGCCTCCCAGTAAAAAGGTCAATGCAGAGAGTACATTGAATAGCAGCGCTCGGCGTTTCTCCCAGCCGCCGTGAATTAACACCGCAAAGTCACCCAGCTCCTGAGGGATCTCATGGGCCGCTGCCGCTAGCCACGCCATGATGCCGAGGCGAATGTCGATTAAAAAAGTACCAGCCACGGCTAGTCCGCCAATAAAGTTATGCAGGCCATCACCGATTAAAATTAAATAGCTTAGCGGCCTTTTTTGTTCGGTCGTTTGATGTTGGCAGTGGTGCCAGTGTAGAAATTGTTCGAGGCAGAAAAAAATACTGAAGCCGAGCAGTATCCACAAATAAAAAGTCGTGGTATTGCCATAGCTGCCAATGCCGGCGGGAATCATATGTAAAAAAGCACCGCCTATTAGTGAACCTGCGGCAAAGGCAACGAGGGGTAAAATAATCTTTTCAAGGGTTTGCTGTTTTAATACCAGGGTGACAGCACCCACCAGCGCGATGCAGCTCATGGCCAGGCTACTGGAAATAATCCAGGCCAAAGCACTCATAGGCTGTTACTCAAAGCTGTCATAAGCTGCTTCTACGGACAAGCAGGGAATTCGAAAGAGACATTAATTGCTGCACCGCCCTTGCCGCCGTCGTCTACCCATTCCTTTGCCCATTCCTTGACCACCTCCCGCTGATCCACCTCTATCGACACAACGTTGAAAGGCGGGCAGGTGGTTTTCCTGGGATGCTCTTTGCAGGTTTTTTAGTACAGCTTGCACATCGGGATATTCTGCGGCAGCGTTTAATAGCTTGTCGTACATCGCGGCATTTTCTATTTCGGCGCTAACGCCTGTTTCACAAGCCTCGAGAATACTGCTGGGGGCTTTTGCCTTTGTTGGCCATTCATCCACAGGAACTGGGATGTCGTATTTTTCGAACAGCGTTAACAAAGCTTCAACGTGTCGGCCTTCCGCCTCGACTATATTCGTAAATGGCGCAATATCACCAAATTGGCGCAGCACCAACCGGTAAATGGCTTGTGCTTTGTATTCGTCATCGATGGCCTCTGTGAGTATGGCTTTAAGTTTATTTGTCATTATCGTCAGCCCTACTGGAAAAGTATTACCAGTATATATGTTGACCGCGCCTACACGCTTAATTGTTCCGCGCCTATTGATGGACATCAAGTTAAATTATGTCTGTTGTTTTTTATCCTGGGCTCAAACGCTGATGTCGCTTATTTGCTGATCGAATATGACAAGCACTTGATTAGCGTCAATACTACAGATAACGAAAACTTGGAAAATACGCATCAAAGGAGTCACCTATGCGCTTTGGAACTATTCAAGATGTGGTCGATTTTGCCGGGAAGTTACACACGGCTTTGTCTGACCAATATACAGAGTTAGAGCAACTGTCCAGCTCTGAGCGAGCGCGTTTAATGTTGGATTATTTAAACCGCCACGAACAAAATCTCGCTCAGGCGATGGACAAGTACGATGGTGATATGACGCAGGGCATTGCGGCGCTTTGGTTGCAGGATGTGCCTGAGCTACAGTCTGATGACCTGGTCGACAAAGTACGTGGTGTCGATTTGGCTGATGTCGATAATATTATTGCCGTTGCTCTCGATGTCGATGAATATTTAATTAGGCTCTATCAGCGTATGGCCGATGAGGTTGATTCTGACGCGGGTAGGGAAGTTTTTAAGAGTCTGATTAGGTTGGAAGATAACGAGCGCCACCGCTTGTCACGGGCGGCTTTTCGTTTAGCAGATATGTAGTTTTAATTTTTATGAGTTTGTAAGTTTTTGTAGTCTCTGTCCTTTGGGGGTACTTTTGTACCCCTCTTTTTTTGCCTTTATTTTTCTTTCGTAGCCTCCTGCAGACGCTTTTTACTGTGTCGAGGCCACACGCGTTGGCCTTGTTGAAATACCGAAAACTGATTCTTGTCCATGGCTTGCCACGCTTCATTCGAGGTTAAGGGCTGGGTCGCAATAACGGTCACTACATCGTTGGCCTGTGTATGGTCGGCGAAATCAACGGTCATATCAGCGTCAATCAGTTGCGCGTTGCCGAAGGGAGCTTGCCGGGTTAGCCAGCTCAGCTTGGTGCTGCAGTGGGTGTAGAGCGAGCTCCCATCACTCATCAGCATGTTAAAGATACCAAGGCCGCTTAAGACCTGTGTTTTATCCTGGATAAACGTCCATAGCGCACGTTGGCTGCCAGGCGGCTTTGGGAAGTGCTCGCGCAGCTCACCAAGTAACCAGCAAAAGGCGTGTTCACTATCAGTGGTGCCTACGGGTTGGTAGTGATTGAGGGCGAGCTTTTTGACGCCTTTAAGTTGGCCGTTGTGGGCGAAAGACCAGGTTTGGCCCCATAGCTCTCGCGCAAAGGGGTGGGTATTTTCCAGGCTCACTTTGCCGCGATTAGCCTTGCGGATATGGCAGAGTACATTGTTACTTTTTATCGAATAGCTTTGTACAAAACGGGCAATTTCCGAGTCTGCGCTGGCACCCGGATCGTGGAAGGCACGATAGCCCTTACCTTCGTAAAAAGCGATGCCCCAACCATCTTCGTGGGGGCCGGTGTCGCCGCCCCTACGCATTAGCCCGGCGAAGCTAAAGCAAATATCCGTTGGCACACTGGCGCTCATACCGAGGAGTTCACACATCGTCTACTGCCTGTCTCTGTTGTTCAGTGGGCTAACTTGCCTGCATTCTATAAAGGGTTTTGAATGTGATCTGGCACCGCTTTACTCGGGCTGTGTTACCCATTTCACAGGTAGTGATTGTATACTCTGGCGCAAGTGTTGAGAGGGAAGCCCTGTGGAAAATATATTGATTGTCGTCAGCGATACGCAGTTGCTGGGTGATTTGAGTGATTGCTGCCGAGCTGAGGGTTTTACGCCCCACGGTTTAACCCATGGTTCTTACATATTGCCGTGGATAGGGGAACGTGCCCCAAACGCTATCATTTTTGATACGCGGGCTGATGGTATAAATAGTGCTGCCTTAAGCCGTGACATTAGCGCGAGCTCCAGTGCCCCGGTTTTTGTGCTGACACAGGGCGACAGCGAAACTGACCAGCTTAAGGCTGAGGGCCTGGGCGTGAAGGCTTTTTTCAGCAAGCCCTTAAAGCCCGCTGCAGTGTTCAGTCAGATCAAGTCACTACTTTCTTAAGGCTCAAGCCCGCGTACTGGCGGCGTCTATTTTTTAGTAGACTCGTCTTTTTCATCCGCCGGAACGACACCGTCAATTTTTTCTTCAAGCCGTGCTAATTGGCGCTCTATCGCGCTTAATCGTTTGTGCACGCCTTCCTCTGAACTGATGATCTTTTCTTCTTGCTGATTAATAAAATACGAGGTGAAACTAGCGGTCAGTGCCGCAAAAAGGCCGAGCCCGAGAAAAATAATAACACTCGCAAAGGCTCTGCCGACATGAGTTTCGGGTACGACATCGCCGTAGCCGACAGTGGTGATGGTGACCCAGGCCCACCAGATTCCGTCCAGAGGGCCCTTGATATTAGGCTCCAGAGCAGACATTAATATACCGGCCATAACAATAACAATCAGCGAGGCTAGCCCCGTTGCGGCCAGCTCGTTGCGTGAGAGCATTTTCTTGACCCGGCCGCCAATGTGCATCAACAGGGCGAAGACTATAATCACACGCAGTAGACGCAAAGCCCCCAGGTGAGTGGGCCAGCCCAGTAGCATGGGAATGCCGGTGATGATGATGACAAGGTTGAGCCAGTTGCGACGTAAATAAAGTCGCGTGTCGTTGACGAGAAAAGACAGCACGACGGTTTCGATAATAAAGAAGCCCCAGAGGTAAATATCGTAGATATTGTAAGATGAGGATGCGCTTCCGCTAATCCAGTTGAGCAGTATCCACAGCGAGGCGATAAGCATCGGTACTTCAAGCACAATGCCCGTGCGCCGTGCGGCAAGGCTTTCCTCTTTATCGACACCTGCAGCACCAATGAGGCGGGCGAAGCTATGAATTTTGGGGATTTCTGCCATCGTTGTAAGTAACCAACGCAAAATTAAATTTTAGCACAGACATCGCTAAACTAATGCCAGTGCACTTGCTCGATTGTTGGCAGAGAGTGAAGGAAGGTTTGATTAGCTCTGCCAAGCGGTGCGACAATGTTGAAAACCTTTTTTTGGTGGGATTGTGACAACAACAAGTACAGACAGAATACTGCAGAAAAAGCAGCGCTTCCTTGAGCGCGAGCAGCTCATTAAAGATACGACTCTAGGCCTGCTGATTCGCGATGGTGTAGAGAAGGTCACCGTGTCGGCCATTGCCACAGAGGCGGGCATCGGCAAGGGTACCGTGTACAAGCACTTTCAAAGCAAAGCGGAAATCATGATGCGCATCGTCTCCGACTACGAGCAGATGCTGGTGAGCAATGTTAACGAGGGTATAAAAGCCACTGAAAATGGCGATCCGGGAGCAGCGGCCAAGGCCTATTTTGATTCGCGCCTGGCCAACCCGGCACTGGACAGATTGGTACAGCAGCTGGAGTTTCGTCTCGAAGCCGATGAATCAGTTGCCACTGAAATGGCCCGCTTGCACAAAATCCGCCACTCGATGGTCGAGACCTTGAACAACATGGTTTCCAAATTAATCGAGCGTGGCCTGTTGGAAGATGTGCCGCCTCACTATCACTACCTGGCTTGTTGGGCGCTGGCCCAGGGCGCGGTCGATGTCTGCTTTAATCAGGGTTTTGCCGACCAGTTTGATGATAAGGAAAAGCTGCTCAACTTTATCGCCAATATCGGTGTCACCATGGGCAATCGTGGCCAGTTTCGCGAGCACTAAATGACCGCCCCATCGCTGGATGACTGGTATAAAACACTACAAAAAAACCCGTTAGCGGAGCGGGGGTGGCCCCCCGTAGAACAATGGAATCCGCCCCTTTTGGGCGATATTGATATCCGTATCACCCGCCAGGGTGTCTGGTTTCACGAGGGTGGTGAAATTAAACGCCAGCCTCTAGTAAAGCTTTTTTCCAGTATTCTCAAGCGCGAAAACGACGATTACTTTCTGGTGACCCCAGAAGAAAAATGGCGCATAGAAGTTGAAGATGCGCCCTTTTTCTTTACCCAGCTGCAGGTCGAGCGCAAAGGCGATGCGCAAGCACTGGTTTTTATCAGTACCACCGATGACCGAGTTATTGCTGATTCAGCACACCCGCTCAGGGTTGTTGTCGATGCTGAAAGTGGCGAGCCTTCGCCCTACTTATTACTGCGTGGCGGCATGGAAGGTTTGCTCAGTCGCAGTGTTTATTATCAACTAGCCGATATTAGCGAAGCGCGGCAGGTGGATGGTAAAGAGGTGTTTGGTGTCAGTAGCATGGGCTGTTTTTTTTCGCTCTATTAATAACGGTACTAACTAACAGCGCCACTAATTAATAGCACCACGGTAGCGGTTCAGGCTTGAATCTAAGGGTTCAAGTAATAACTATCGATCAAAAAGCCAGGCAGTGAAGCGATTTCCTCAGACCTAAAATAACGGGCAGTGTTTGCGTGAAGAGTCATTTCGTATCAACTTGTATTAAATTCTCTATCGGGTTTTTATTGTCGCTCTGTAGCCTGCTTTGCTGGTCTGCGCAGCGCGATACTAGCAGTTTGTTACGTGACTATGTGCGTCTCGATACCACTAATCCGCCGGGCAATGAAGTGCTGGGGGCCGTATTTTTTGCCGAGATTTTTGCAGCCCATGGTATCGAACATGAGGTCATTGAGGTCGCGCCGGGGCGGGCCAATATCTGGGCGCGCCTGCCCGGTGGTGAGCAGCCAGCATTACTCCTACTCCACCATATGGACGTTGTGCCCGCTGACCCCTCACGTTGGCAGCATCCTCCTTTTGCTGGCCTTGTTGATGATGTTTATCTTCACGGTCGCGGCGCACTGGACAGCAAGTCACTGGGCATTTTTCAGCTGCAGGCGATGCTGGCATTAAAGGCACAAAACATGGCCTTAAACCGCGACCTGATTTTTCTCGCCACCGCTGATGAGGAGGCCGGTGGACAATACGGTGTTGGCTGGTTGTTGGATAAGCGCCCTGAATTGTTTGAGCACATTGGTGCTGTTCTCAACGAGGGTGGCCGGGGCGATGTACGTGATGGCAAGTTGAGCTTTGGTATTGAAGTGACGCAAAAGCTGCCCCTGTGGTTGCGAATCAATGCCAGCGGTGCGCCGGGTCATGGCGCAATGCCGCGTGTTGACAGCGCCAGCCAGCAATTGCTTCGTGGCCTGGCAAAACTCGAACAGTTTCAGTTTCCAGCACAGCTCTTGCCGGGGGTAAAAAGCTACTTCAATAAACTGGCCGCTGACTTTCCCGCGCCGTGGAATAAACGTCTGTCGAATGTGGAAGCCCTGGTCAGCTCCCCTCAGCAAATGGCCGAGTTGCATGAATTCGACCATCGTCTGCATGCGCAATTGCGTAGCACCTGTGCCATTACCCGTTTACAGGCCAGTGACAAAATCAATGTTGTTGCACAAGAGGCCTGGGCCGAAATAGATTGTCGCTTGCTGCCCAACCACCAACCGCAGCAAGCTTTACAAAGTATTAACAAAGTCCTCGATGATGAGGGCTTAAAAGTTACCCCTTTACTGTCTTTCGAGCCGGGTATCTCAGCGCAAGCCAACTTTCTCTATCAAGCGATTGAACATCAGCTGGAGGCGCAATTTCCGGCTGCCACAATTGTTCCACGCATGGCGGCGGGCTTTACGGATAGTCACTTCTTTCGGGAGAAAGGTATTCCCGCCTATGGGTTTATACCGCATATTTTGGACGCCGAGCAGGCCGGCGGTATTCACGGTGACAACGAAAAAATCTCATTGGAAAATCTGCGTTTTGGCAGTGATTTTATGCAGAAGCTGGTTGCGCAGATTTGTCTTGATAAGACGTAGAGCGAAAGCTGTCAATTATCGTAGCAGCCCTGTGCCGACTTGCTCGGCACAGGGCTGCGGTGGGCTAAAGCTCCGATAAAGTGGCGATGGCCGCCAGTGCTTCGGGGTCTTTGGCTTTGATTTTGTTGGCGATGTGATGCTGGAAGAAGTAGCGAAACTCGCTATCGGAATCCACCTCATAAAGGCTGATGTCGCCGGGTAGAACAGGCGTTGTTTCCACCTTTTTCTCATCGGCGACCAAGGCGTGAATCTCACCGTTGTTGAGTAGGTGCCAGCTAACCACTTCTTTTAGACGCAGAGTTTTAAAGCCGTCGTTGGAAAACACCGCATGGGTGCCAATGCTATCGGGTATTTCCTGTACCACATCGTCCGGGTTTTCGTAGCTGTAGTCGTAGTACTCGGCGGCCATTTCCAGTTCTAGCGCCTTGTGCAGGGGTGCATCTTGGAATAGCTCTTCGGTGCGGGGATCGTAATAACCCTCCCACTTGCCATCCAGTGGGTCGCAAATATCGGGGCAGGGGGTGATTTTGTTGAGCCAGGGTACCAGGCCAACAATATCGCCGCTCTCACGCAGACCCCAGCAGAGAATCTTGATGCTGAAACTGGTATCGGGGTGGGCGCTATTGGTATAGAGCATTTCGAGCCCGTCGAGCTCGGGGGCAAGGCGAATAAACTGCATGTCTAAGTCGGGTGACCAGGTCTGGCCGGTGAAAATATCCACAACATTGTCGCTGTTGTGCTCGGGTACGGTGATCGTCATAACGTACTCCTCATCTTGAACGTAATGATAGTGGCGGTGAAGCCGTATCAGTCTGGTACGAAGTACCAGCCAACGCTATATACAGTACCTTTCAATCTGCAATTGCACAATACCTGGTGTTTTAAAAAGCGGCCCTAGCCAGCAAGTCCACGAGTAAACATCTCTGCCATTTCGTCGGCAACTTCGCGGGTGGTCATTTCGCCATCCACCTGATACCACTTGGTCATCCTGTTGATGGCGCCAAATATAGTGAAGGCGGTGATCTTGGGGTTGCAGGCGCGAATGGATTTGTCTTCGATACCGCTGTTAATGATATCTCGCATCGCCGCGTCGAGCTGCTGATAGAGGGGGTCGATCTGTTGCAGGTACTTGTCCGACAAGGGGTCGGGGCCGGGGCGAGAGAGGCAGCGGCCGAACTCGTCGTCGAAAATAGAGATGAATAAATAAATAAAGCGCCCTAGCTTTTTGAGCCCACTGAGTTCTGTATTTTGTATGGTGGCCGTTTGCTCGAGTAACTGGGTAATAGCGGTGAGTAGGCATTGAAAGAGAATGTCTTCCTTGTTTTCAATGTAGTAATAGAGGGTCGGTTTGGTGACCTGTAGTTCCTGAGCGAGATCATTAAGGGAGGTCTCGCGAAAACCATTCTGGTTAAATAAGCGGGCGGCCGTTTTCAAAATGGCAGTGCGCTTCAGCTCGTGCTGCACGTCTTTACTCTGGATGGTTTTGCCCCAGCGAGTTTTGTTGGCTTTGCTCATTTTTACAGTTGGCTGCTTGTTGGTGAAGAGGCTCAGTGTATCTTATTAGCGATTGTTTTCCAATTTGCAGTAACTTTTTATACCAATGGGTAATGTTGTTTACATATATTGATTTTTACAAGGATAATCAATCAGTTGCGATTATTAGTTAATGTTTTATCTATAAATAAAGTTATCTTTTATTCGATAGATCTTTATGAGGGTAGGCAGTTCAAATCATTTGTTAACTATCATGTGCGGTAATTAAAGAGGTCTGGATTTAGCCGTCTTCAGACCCCTTAAGCTTATCTAAGGCCTTGGCCCACCGTGTTCAGAGCCTGCTCAACATCGGCAATAATATCGTCGATATGCTCAATGCCCACCGAGATACGCACCAGGTCTTCACTGACACCGGCACTGGCAAGCTCATCACTGTTGAGTTGGCGGTGGGTGGTTGAGGCGGGGTGGCAGGCCAGTGATTTGGCGTCACCAATATTCACCAGGCGCAGTATCATTTGCAGGGCATCGATAAATTGCCCGCCGGCCTCGGCGCCACCGACAATGCCAAAGCTGAGAATGCCCGAGGCGCGGCCACCGCAAATTTTCTCACAGGCATCGAGGTAGGGGCTGTCGTCGAGAGCCGCATAGTTCACCCACGTGACCTTGTCGTGCTGGCGCAGGTAGTTGGCCAGCGCCAGGGCGTTTTCACAGTGCCTGTCCATGCGCAGCCCCAGGGTCTCAAGCCCCTGAAGGATTTGGAAAGAGTTCATTGGCGAAATGGCGGCACCGGTATTGCGCAGCGGCACTACGCGGCAGCGACCGATGTAGGCCGCCGGGCCAAAGGCCTCGGTATAGACCACGCCGTGGTAGGAGGGGTCGGGCTCATTAAGTACCCCAAAGCGCGCCTTGTTTTTCACCCAGTCGAATTTGCCGGAGTCGATAATCACCCCGCCAATCGAGGTGCCATGGCCGCCAATGTACTTGGTCAGGGAGTGGATGATGATATCGGCACCGTGCTCGAAGGCCCGGCACAAGTAAGGCGTGGCCACGGTGTTGTCGACAATCAATGGCACGCCGTGGCGGTGGGCAATCTCGGCCAGTCGTTCGATGTCGACGATATTACCCGCCGGGTTGCCGATGGATTCGCAGAACAGGGCGCGTGTTCTATCGTCAATCTGTGCTTCAAAGCCTGCGTAGTCATCGTGAGAAACCATCCGCGCCTCTATGCCCTGACGGGGAAAGGTGTGGGCAAACAGGTTGTAGGTGCCGCCGTAGAGCTGGCTGGTGCTGACGATGTTGTCGCCCACCTCGCAAATGCATTGCAGGGCATAGGTGATCGCCGCCATGCCGGAGGCCACCGCCAGTGCGCCAATACCGCCCTCCATTGCCGCCAGGCGCTGCTCGAGCACGGCCGTGGTGGGATTCATAATGCGCGTGTAGATATTACCCGGCACTTTCAGGTCGAAGAGGTCGGCGCCGTGCTGGGTGTCATCGAAGGTGTAGGACGTGGTTTGATAAATCGGCACGGCGGCAGCCTTGGTGGTGGCTTCCGCTTCGTAACCGTGGTGCAGGGCTATGGAGTCGAGTTTCATGTTAATAAATCCTGTTTAATTCTGCGGGAGGTGGGTTGAGTCTGACGGTCGGTTATGTGCCCTTACTGCGGTGTGATTTTATAAACCGCTGTATTTAAATCGGAGGTGACATAAATATTGCCAGCAGCAGATACCGCCACCCCGGTTTGAATATAGCCCGGCGGTGTGCCTTGAGCCGGGGCGAGGCCGATGGCCAGATTGCGGGCAATTTCGCTAATTGCTCCGCTGTCAGGGTCGATACGCACAATGCGCTGCTTGCCGACTTCGGCCAATACTATGCTGCCATCGGCGGCGACATCAAAGCCCTCGGGGCGGTCGAGCCCCTCGGCAATAATCTCGATATCACCATCGTCGTCGATTTCCAGCAACTGGCCATTTAAAACGTCGCTGGCGTAGAAGGTATCTTCATCGGAGCCCTGGCGCAGTGCGGCGATGCCGGGTAGCTCGTCGACCAGTATCTCGCGATCGCCATCTTTAGAGACTTCAAGAATCGAGCCCGTGCCGTGTTCGGCCACCAGCAGGGTGCCATCGGCTAATTCAAGGGCGTCAACCGGTTGTTGAAAGCCGTGGTGCACCGCGAGGCTTTGGTGGCTGTTGCGATCGAAAATTTCGACGCCACGGGTAAACCAGCTGGTGACGACCACGCGCTCGCCCTGAATATTCACCGACATCGGCATTTCAAAGTGGTCGCGCAAGCCGCGTTTAATGTCCGTCACCACACCGCTATCG
>CAYWXW010000054.1:17702-21786 GCA_964462265.1 uncultured Porticoccaceae bacterium
TCTTTGCCATCTTCTTCGATCAGGTCGAGGCCGCCGGGTACCGAAATATCACTGCGTACGACAGTGCGCGTCGCCCCTGTGCGGGTGTTGATTTTAATCAGCGCGTTGTCGTTCATATTGGTGATGTAGAGTTCATCGCGGCTATTCAGCGCCAGGTTGTCGATGCCCGGTTCAACCGTGGCGACCAGGGTTTTTTCACCGGTTTTAATGTCGACGCGCAGCATGCGCCCCAGGGCTGTATCGGCCACGTAGAGATTGTCATTGCTGTCGAGATTAACCGCCACCGGGATTTTAAAGCCGCTGGCCAGGGTGGTCATTTCACCACGGTCGACATCGATCCGCACCACCTTGCCCTTGTAGAGCAGAGGGCCGTAGAGGTAGCCGTCTTTATCAAAATCAAAGCCGTTGAGGTGGCCCATGTTTTCGACCACCTTACGCGGTGGATTGTGACCGCTCAGGTCGAGTTCCCACAGGGCATCCCCCCACAACACTTGTGTAACAAAAAGACGGCCGGAGGGGCTAAAGGCGATGGAGTTAATGCCGGGTAGTTTGTCGGCGACCACAAAAACCTCGCCATTGGGACGGCGAGCGTGTACCTGGCCGGTGAGTATTGAGGTCCACACTAAGGTGCCATCGGGGCCAAATTCCAGGTCATCGGCCATGCCTTGGGGCGGGCCGACAAACACGCTCGACTCGCCGGTGTGGGTGTCGATTTTGTGAATACTTTGCCCCATCACGCTGCCGGCGTAGATATTGTCGTCTTTGTCAAAAGTAATGCCGTGAATGCTAAGGAAGTCTGAGCCTGGCACCAGGTATTGCACCAGGTAGGGATCTTTGGTGCCGCTGGCTTCGAGTAGGCCGGTGGATTTTTCTACATCAGAGCCACAACCGTTAAGCGTGATAAGCGATAATACAGAACAGATGGCACCAAAAGTTTTGAGTAGTTTCATTACAGTTCCTTGAAATTTTATTAGTGTTATTAGCTTTTTTCACCTGCTAGTGCATCACTCGCCGTTGAATAATGCAAATGCTGTGATTAGCTCTTAGGCCTTGTCCGGGTGGGTCGGCGGGCGAGGCTGTGTGCCTTTCTAGACGAGGGTCTAATTACCGAGTGAGGGATTGGCGAGGTAAGAGTATTTATCGGGTTAATGTGGCTATCCATTGCTATCTCCTATTGCTTGCTCCGAGGGGTCGTGCCTGTGAGGTACGCTTCTCTGGAATAGGCTTGTTCAGCGTTGTCGCCTCGCTATCGATTAAGCTCATTGGAACATGGTCGCCACATTTTGGTGCGTGCTTTGCCAGCGCGCCCAATAGTGTGACGTTCAGGTGTCAGGCTTGAGAGTCGACATTGCTGATGTCCCTGAGATGTACAGTGAAAGACGAATCACCTTAGCAGTAAGAAATTGGTGCGCTAATTGCATGTTGCATATTTGGGCTGACACGCAGTTTTGAAGGCAGGCGCCAATTGCCACTAAGCTGATGCTCGCCAATTCTCTGAAACATTTTTCAGCTGAGTTCCCTGTGAACACAGGCTGATTTATAACCAACAGTTGAGGAAGTAAACATGAGTGGCAATGAATCTCGCGTCCAGGCTATTTATCAGATCACCAACCGTGAGCCTATATCGGTGGAGAAGACTGATCCATTGAGTAAGGTTTGGGCAGATGATGTTTTTAATCTGGCTAGAATGGAATGGGCGCTCTCCAAAACCGCGTTTAAGGCGATCAAAAAGACAGTAGAAACCGGTGCCCCGCTTGACCCCGCTACGGCAGATGTTGTTGCAGCTGCAATGAAAGAATGGGCGGTTTCAAAGGGCTGTAAATTCTTTTCCCACCTTTTTTACCCAATGACGAATATCACTGCTGAAAAGCATGATGGTTTTGTTATTAGTGATTCGTCTGGCAATGCGATTACTGAATTTTCCGGTAGTTTGTTGATTAAAGGCGAGCCAGATGGCTCCTCCTTCCCTAACGGTAGCATTCGCATGACCAATGCGGCCCGTGGTTATACAGCGTGGGATCCCACCAGTCCTGCCTTCATTATGCACACCGATAATGGCGCAGTGCTGATGATTCCCAGTGTCTTTATGTCCTGGACAGGCGAAGCGCTGGATAAAAAAATCCCGCTGTTACGCTCCAATGAGGCCATGAACAAGGCGGCACAAAGAGTGCTGAGCCTGATGGGCGAAACCGAGATAGCACCTCTCAACTCCAGTTGTGGCGCAGAGCAGGAATACTTCCTCGTCGACAGCAACTTTGCCAACGCTCGCCCCGACCTGTTACTCGCTGGGCGCACCTTGTTTGGTGCTCCACCTGCCAAAGGGCAAGAATTTGACGACCATTATTTCGGTGCGATTCCGGCCCGTGTACAAGTTTTCATGCAAGATTTTGAAGATCAGCTTTATCGCCTGGGTATCCCCGCAAAAACTCATCACAACGAAGTGGCGCCGGGCCAATTTGAAATTGCTCCCTATTTTGAAGCAGCCAATGTCGCAGCGGATCATCAACAGCTGTTGATGACCTTAATGAAGAGCACCGCCAAGAAGCATGGCTTTCTGTGCCTGCTCCATGAAAAACCGTTTGCGGGTGTTAACGGTTCGGGCAAGCACGTTAACTGGTCGGTCGGTAACTCGACTCAGGGCAACTTGCTCGACCCCGGTAACACGCCCCACGACAATCTCAACTTCCTGTTGTTCTGTGGTGCCGTTATTCGCGGTGTGCATTTGCACGGGCCTTTACTTCGGGCAGTTATTGCCTCTGCCGGTAATGACCACCGCCTGGGCGCGAATGAAGCACCTCCCGCAATATTGTCAGTTTATCTTGGTGATCAACTGGAAAAAGTCTTTCAGGACATTAAAGATGGCAAAGTAAGCTCCCCGGAAGATGGCGGCGAAATGGATCTCGGACTTAGCCAGATTCTCACATTTAAACGCGACCCCGGTGACCGCAACCGCACGTCCCCTTTCGCCTTTACCGGCAATCGCTTTGAGTTTCGCGCCGTAGGTTCTGAACAATCTGTCTCCGGCCCGCTGGTCGCCATGAATACTATGCTGGCTGATTCGCTTAACTGGATTGCGGAAAAACTGGAAGTCGAGTTAAGTAAAGGTGCTGACCAAACGACGGCTGTGGTAGCGGTGTTGAAAACACTGATGGAAGAGCACGGTAATGTTGTCTTCGGTGGCGATGGTTATTCCAGCGATTGGCATAGGATGGCTGTAGAAGAGCGCGGTCTGAAAAATATTCCGACCACGGCTGATGCCTTACCCGCGTTTCGAAGCGAGGCTGTTAAAGCGCTGTTTTCCAGTACTGGGGTGTTGTCTCCGGTAGAGCTAGAAAGCCGTTTCGAGGTCTATGCCGAGCAGTATGTGTTATCGATAGAAGTCGAGGCCAAGCTAACCATGGACATGGCGAAGACCATTATTTACCCCGCGGCAACACGCTATCTCGCTGATCTTTCCACTACCAGTGCTGGTCTCGCTGAAATGGAGGTTGAGTTGGATAGCTCGGTAGCGAAAACGGTTGCAGCTGAAACGAATGGGATGATGGTTGCCGTTGGCAAACTGAGCACCGCTTTGGGCCAGCATGACTTTGCTTCAACCGAAGAGCATATGCAGTATTGCGCGACTGAAATTTGCGGCTTGATGAGCGAAATTCGCAGCCATGCCGATACCCTGGAAGCTGAAGTGGCCGATGAGCTGTGGCCACTGCCGAAGTACCAGGAAATGCTGTTTATTAAGTAGTTTTTGGTAAAGGCTAGGGCCGTGGTTGTCTGCGGCCCTGGTTTTTATGGGCAATGACAACGCAGAAAAACTGCCTACTTCGAACCTGAATTTACCCCCTTTATCCGTGGGGTAAGCCAAGCATTTGCCTGGCCATTACCACCCTCTGTATTTGCCCTGTACCCTCAACAATATCCATGGCTTTAACATCGCGAAACAGCTTTTCAATAAGGTGGTCGCCCCGTGCGCCTGTCATACCTAGCAATTCCATGCCAAGGCTGGTGGCCTCAAAAGCGGCGGTGGGTGCCACGGCTTTCGACATTGAAGCCTCGACAATATTCGGCAGTTGGTGGTCGGCCAGCCAGG
>CAYWXW010000055.1:0-9850 GCA_964462265.1 uncultured Porticoccaceae bacterium
CACATGATTCGCCGCGGCAATGGCCGCCAGCGCATTGGCGACATTGTGCAAACCGCTCTGCTGCCAGCGCACCTCGAAGCCACCCTCGCATTCACCGCGCTGATCTTTCTGGGTATTGGCCACGGTAAAAACACTGCCGTCTGCCGCATCGAGGGCAACTTGCCACTGGCCGCCTTCACCCGTTGTTTGCACCGGGCTCCAGACATATTTTTTACCGGCACTGTAGCGACGGTCAAACTTGCCCGTCAGGGTATCGCTAATATTTTCATCACTTTGAGGATGAATAATCAGACCATCATCGGCGATAGTTCTCACCAAATGGTGGAATTGCAGTTGAATATCGTGCAAATTTTCAAAGATATCAGCGTGGTCGAATTCGAGGTTATTCAATACCGCCGTACGGGGGCGGTAGTGCACAAACTTTGAGCGCTTGTCGAAAAAGGCCGTGTCGTATTCATCGGCCTCAACAACAAAATATTTTGCACCACCGAGTCGCGCCGAAACATCAAAATTATTCGGCACACCGCCAATTAAAAAACCCGGCTCCAACCCAGCGTATTCCAATATCCAGGCGAGCATGCTCGATGTAGTCGTTTTGCCGTGGGTACCCGCAACGGCCAAGACCCACTTACCCTGTAAAAAGTGGTCTCCCAACCACTGCGGTCCCGAGGTATAGGGCAATTGCTCGCGCAGCATATATTCAACACAGGGGTTATCCCGCGACAGGGCATTGCCCACCACCACCAAATCGGGGGCTGGCTGTAACTGTGCAGGGTCGTAGCCCTGAGTTAATTCAATGCCGGCGTGTTCGAGCTGCTCGCTCATCGGCGGATAAACATTATCGTCGCAACCCGACACCCGGTGTCCGTCGGCTTTCGCCAGCTGTGCCAGGCTGCCCATGAAGGTGCCACAGATACCTAAGATGTGAATATGCATCAATTAATCATTCCCTGCTAAGTGGTGATAATTATCACACCACCGCAGCCTAACCGCCATGCATTTAAAGGACTAATCCCGTATGATGCGCACATTTTTTACGACGTCGCTTTTGCAGGAATTTTATGGCCAAGAGAAATGCTTTTTACGCACAGTCCGGTGGTGTTACGGCCGTCATAAATGCCAGCGCCTGCGGCGTGATCGAAACGGCCCGCGCCAACCGCGATAAAATTGGCAAAATTTATGCGGGCAAGAACGGCATTATCGGCGCCCTGCGCGAAGAGCTGATAGACACCGGAAAAGAAACGCCGCGTACCATTGCCGCACTCAAACATACGCCATCCGGCGCCTTTGGCTCCTGCCGTCATAAACTGAAGAGCTTCGACGACAACCCGGCGGAATATGAACGTTTAATTGAAGTCTTTAAAGTCCACAACATCGGCTATTTCTTTTATAACGGCGGTGGTGACTCTGCTGATACCTGCCTCAAAGTATCGCAACTGTCCGAAAAAATGGGCTATCCCATTCAGGCCATCCACATTCCCAAAACGGTCGACAACGATTTACCGTTTACCGACAACTGCCCGGGCTTTGGCTCGGTTGCCAAATACGTCGCCGTATCAACCAAAGAGGCCAGCCTCGATGTCGCCTCGATGTGCGAAAGCTCCACCAAGGTTTTCATCCTTGAAGTGATGGGCCGCCACGCCGGCTGGATAGCCGCTGCCGGTGGTCTCGCTGCCGACGAAGCTGGCGATCCGCCGCATATTATTCTGTTTCCGGAAATCGCCTTTAATCGGGAAAAGTTTCTCAAAAAGGTTGCCCAGACCGTCAAGAAAAATGGCTACTGTGTGGTGGTTGCCTCCGAGGGTGCTCAATATAAAGACGGCACCTTAATTGCCGATGCCGGTAATACCGATGCCTTCGGCCACAAACAACTTGGCGGTGTCGCACCCACTTTGGCGGAAATGATTAAAAGCGAGCTGGGTCTAAAATATCACTGGGCACTGGCTGATTACCTGCAGCGCTCCGCTCGACACATCGCCTCCGCCACCGACGTTGAGCAAGCCTATGCCGTGGGCAAGGCCGCGGTTGAATTTGCTCTCGACGGCAAGAATGCGGTGATGGTGAGTATCGAACGCGGCAAGGGCAAGCGCTACAGCTGGAGCCTGGGTGAAGCACCCCTGGACAAAATTGCCAATGTTGAAAAAATGATGCCGCGCTCTTTTATCAGCCGCGATGGCTTTGCCATTACCGAGGCCGCCCGCACTTATCTGTCACCGCTGATTCAGGGCGAAGACTACCCACCTTATAAGGGCGGTGTGCCGGTTTATGCGCGCACTAAAAATGTTTTGGTAACAAAGAAATTAAAGGCAGGCTTTACAGTTTAAAATTAGCCCTTATAACCAACTCCGCAAAAAGAATCACCTTTACTCGTGACACGCTGTCAATACGTCCCTGTACGCTCGATGTCGGCATCCATGCCTCCTACGGTCACGTGCAAAAGTGATTCTTTTCTTTCACACCATCTATAATTTTCAAGTTTCCAGCAAGAAAGTCACCGGCCCATCGTTACACAGTGAAACCTGCATATCGGCGGCAAACACGCCGCTAACAACCCGCGGGTACTGAACCTTAAGTCGCAGAAGAAAATCCTCATAACAACTTTCGGCAGCCTCCGGCGCTGCGGCCTTTGAAAAGCCCGGTCGCAAGCCCTTTTTGGTATCGGCCACCAAGGTAAATTGCGACACCACCAGCAGCTCACCATTGATATCTTTGAGGCTGCGATTCATGCGCCCTTGGGCATCGGCAAAAATTCGGTAGTTAAGCACTTTACTAATTAATTTTTCGCTTTGCTCAAAATCGTCAGTGGCCTCAATACCTAGCAAGAGTAAAATACCCTGTTCAATGCGGGCATGGCACTGGCCATCAATATTCACTGCTGCAGCGCTAACCCGCTGAATTAAACCGCGCATATTGCACGACTCCGTTTATTTTTCATCACGGCTATTTAGCATTCTCGCCATTTGATCCGTCGCTTTAACCAAAGCATCAACCGTGCCCGGCTCGCTCGAGGCATGACCCGCATCGCGAATAATTTCGAGGGTTAATTCCGGCCAGGCGGCCTGTAAATCGAAAGCCTGTTTCACCGGGCAAACCATGTCGTAGCGCCCATGCACGGCAATAGCCGGAATATCAACCAGCCTGGCCATATTCTGCAAAATGGGCTGATCGGCCATATAGCATTGGTTCATAAAGTAGTGGGCTTCAATGCGTGCCATCGCCAAAGCTACATGAGAGCTGCCCAGGCGCTCAACCACATGCTTGTTGGGGTCGAGGGTTGCACAGCGCGCCTCCCAAATCGACCAGGCCTTAGCGGCGCGAATGCGCTCCAGTTCATTGGCCCCCGTTAAGCGGCGGTAGTAAGCGCTGAGTATGTCGCCGCGCTCACTACTCGGGATAGGTGCAATAAAATCTTGCCAGTAATCGGGAAAAATAGAACTGGCACCGCGCTGATAAAACCATTGAACATCCTCATCGCGACAGAGAAAAATGCCTCGCAAGACCATGCCCTGCACTTTATCCGGGTGAGCTTGAGCGTAAATCAAACTCAGGGTCGAACCCCAGGAACCACCGAATAACATCCATTGCTTAATGCCCAAAAATTCACGGATAAATTCCATATCTGCCACCAGAGTCTGAGTGGTGTTTTTCTCAAGACTCGCATGGGGTGTGGAGCGACCACTGCCCCGTTGATCGAAAAGGACAATGCGATACACCTCGGGATCAAAAAAACAACGATCCTGCTCCGAGCAACCCGCCCCCGGCCCGCCGTGAACAAAGACCACCGGCAGGCCATCCGGATTACCGCACTCTTCAACATAAAGAATATGGCCATCACCGACATCGAGCTGTTCAGTTCTGTGGGGCTTGATTGCCGGATACAAGGAACGCATTTCACTAACTCCTGCGAAGCTAACTACATGACTTTATAAGACGCCTAAAAACCGCTGCAACAAACACAGTTAAATAGGGCGTTATTCATTTTTATTGTGAAAAAAGGGGCAAACAATGCCCTCGATAAAACCCCCGCCAGACACAGAACAACGCAAGCGCTGTGATTGGGCAAACGGCGATGCCCTCTACGAACAGTACCATGATGAGGAATGGGGTGTCCCCTGCTTCGACGATCACAAATTATTTGAGTTTCTAATACTGGAAGGCGCCCAGGCCGGCCTGTCGTGGATTACCATTGTACGCAAGTGAGAAAACTACCGCCGCGCCTTCGCCAATTTTAATACTGGAAAATTCGCACGCTTTAATAGGCCCAGCTTAGCGCGACCGATGAACGATACCAGTATTGTGCGCAATCGTCTGAAGATAGAGGCGGGCATGGTCAATGATCATGTGACGAGCTGTTTTCGCCACAGCGAGTGCGCTGCGCTAAGACCTTAAAAAAACACGGCTTAAAAGAATAACCCTACATCAGTAACAAAAAACCCCAATAACAGTTTGTTATTGGGGTTTTTTAGAACGATCTTTTAAACAGGGCTTAGCGGCTTATTTCTAGCGACCCGCTCGCTTACGCTCGTTTTCAGTCAGTAGCTTTTTGCGAATACGAATATGATGGGGCGTAACCTCAACCAGCTCATCGTCTTCAATAAATTCCAGCGCCTGCTCAAGGGTGTAGATAATTGGCGGCACCAGCGTCAGCGCTTCATCAGTACCCGAGGCACGCACGTTAGTCAGCTGCTTGCCTTTGGTCGGGTTCACGGAGAGATCATTACTGCGCGAATGAATACCAATAACCTGCCCTTCGTAAACATCCTCGGCGTGACTGAGGAACATGCGCCCGCGCTCCTGTAAGTTAAACAGGGAGTAGCCGAGAGTCTTGCCTTTAACCATCGACACCAACACACCGTTTTGGCGGGACTGAACTTCGCCCTGCTTCACTTCACCGTAGTGATCGAAGACGCTGGTCATAATGCCAGAGCCGGAGGTCATGGTCAGAAAACTACCACGGAAACCGATCAAACCGCGGGACGGAATGAGGAATTCAAGCTTAACGCGTCCCTTACCATCAGGTTCCATATTGGTCAGCTCGCCCTTGCGCAGGCCCAGCTCTTCCATCACCGCACCCTGGTGTTGATCTTCAATATCGATCACTACTTGCTCGAAGGGCTCCTGAATCACGCCATCGACTTCGCGCTGAATCACTTCTGGGCGCGAGACACCCAACTCGAAACCCTCACGGCGCATCGTTTCAATCAATACCGAAAGGTGTAATTCACCACGACCGGAGACGCGGAATTTATCGGGGCTGCCACCATCTTCAACACGCAGCGCCACATTGTGAATCAGCTCTTGTTCAAGGCGATCTTTAATATTACGCGAGGTCACATATTTGCCATCGAGACCGGCAAAGGGCGAGTTGTTGACCAAAAACACCATGCTCACGGTTGGCTCATCAACCGAGAGGGCCGGACGGGCTTCCACGCACTCGGGGTCACACAGCGTATCGGAGATACCCAGGCCATCGAGACCATTAATGGTGACAATATCGCCCGCTTCGGCAAGATCCGTGTCAACACGATCAAGGCCCAAATAACCTTTTACGTTGAGCACCTTGCCCTTTCTCTCGTCGCCCAGGTTATTGACGATGGTCACTTGCTGGCCGGGACGTAAAGAACCGCGAGAAATACGACCAATACCAATAACACCGATATAACTATCGTAATCGAGAGCTGATATCTGCATCTGAAAGGCGCCGTCACGATCCACGTCAGGGACAGGGACTTTATCGACAATCATTTCAAACAGTGGCTGCATGTCTGCCGCCAGATCATTGTGATCAAGACCCGCAACACCGTTGAGGGCAGAGGCGTAAATAACGGGAAAGTCGAGCTGCTCATCAGTCGCACCAAGGCGATCGAATAATTCAAACACCTGATCCATCACCCAGTCGGGGCGAGCACCGGGGCGATCAACCTTGTTGATCACCACAATCGGGTTCAAGCCTTGTTCAAAGGCCTTGGAGGTAACAAAGCGCGTCTGCGGCATGGGGCCGTCGACCGCATCAACCAGCAACAGCACTGAGTCGACCATCGACAGTACGCGCTCAACCTCGCCACCGAAGTCGGCGTGACCGGGGGTGTCGACGATGTTGATGTGATAATCCTTCCACTCAACTGCGGTGTTTTTTGCCAGAATGGTAATACCCCGCTCTTTCTCCTGATCGTTGGAATCCATAATGCGCTCAGAGCCCTGATCTTTGCGATCGAGAGTGCCGGACTGCTGCAGGAGTTTATCAACCAGGGTTGTTTTACCGTGGTCAACGTGGGCTATGATCGCAATATTGCGCAGTTTTTCGACATCAGACATGGGATAGGTTTTCGCGGGGAAAAAGTGGGGCGCATTATAGTGAAAAGTGCGTGAGAAGTCATTGCACCACCAACAAATAAAAACCCTGCTTAAACTTGGCTCAACAGACTATAAAGCCGCCCCGGGGCGATAGACCGCAAGATTGTCAAAACCCTGCTCTTTCAACAGCTCAGCGTGCAACTGACTCATCACCCCCTTGTCGCAATAGAGTAAATACTGCAGGCTGGGGTCAAGCTTTTTGAAGCTGTTTTGCAGGGCATAAAAGGGCGCCAACTGTATTTCGGTGGCGCCAGCGTCGAGGGGCTTGCGCTCAACTTCGTCGGGATGGCGAATATCGAGAATAATCGCGCCCGGCTGAGGTGCCGAGAACACTTCAACGTTGGGCAGGTCAACCCAGTCGTCCATCATCTGGTCAATATTTTCTTCGCGACGCCCGGCAATCGCCGCATCGAGCACGGCAAAATCAAACTTAGACTCTTCGTATTCAATGCGTTCCGGCTTGGCTCGCGTGGTCGGCTTGACCGAAATAACCCCGCAATACTCCGGCATATTGGCGGCGAATTCTTCCGTGCCAATGGCGCGGGCAACATCAATAATCGCATTTTTATCCATCGTCACTAATGGCCGCAGGGTCAGCATATCGGTGACACTGTCGATCACCGATAAATTCGTCAGGGTTTGGCTGGAGACCTGAGCCACGGCCTCGCCCGTTACCAGAGCTTCGACCTTCCAGTTTTGCGCCACCTCTGTTGCCGCGCGCAACATCATGCGCTTTAGCACCACGCCCATTTGCGAGTTATCGACCTTGGTGAGAATTTCCGCCACCACGTCCTCGAAGGGCACGGTAATAAACTTTACCCGGTGAGAAGCGCCGTATTTATTCCACAAATACCAGGCGACCTCTTTAACACCCAGCTCATGGGCGCGGCCACCCAAGTTAAAAAAACAATAGTGCGTGCGCAAACCGCGCTTTATGGTCATATAACTGGCCACGGTGGAGTCGAAACCCCCGGAGATTAATGACAACACAGCATCCTGTGTGCCAAGGGGAAAGCCGCCCAAACCCTGGGCTGTGGTTTCCAGTACGGAAAGCACCTGACCGCGAATATCGAGGCGTATTTCAACATCAGCCCCCTTGAGCTGTACTTTGCGTGCGCCAGAGCGCTGAAACAAGCGCCCGCCCACCTCGCGCTCAAATTCTGTCGAACTAAAGTCATGCTTGCCGGTGCGCTTCACCCGCAGACAAAAACTCTTGCCAGCCAGACTCTCACCGTACAAGGGCCAGAGCAGTTCAGACATTTCATCAAAGTCACCCAGCGGGTGGGTGCTGACATGGGAGTAGTTGGCCACCCCCGGCGTATTGCCCAGCAAGCGAGCGATAAACGCATCGCGCTCAACATCGACACCCTCGGCGACCAGCTCAATTTTGTCCCACTGACTCAGCACTTTGACATCGGGGTACTGACCTTTAACCAATCGACGTAGATTCTCGCGCAGCTGTTTAATAAAGCGCTTGCGAACGGGTGGGCTTTTAATAATGATTTCGGGGAAGAGCTTGACGACAAAATGCATGGGCTAGGGACACTATAGGTAGTTCAAAGTGGCGCGTATTATAGAGTAGTCACCACTGCGCAGATACGGCTTGCCGCCCGCTCTCGAGTGGCAAACTCCGAGCCTGAATTGACAACAAAGAGGACAAACTCCTTCACAAGAGACGCTCTCTTTTGGTGCTTGTGGGTTATACTGCGCACCATATTGGAGGCCTGAAGTGCCACTTTTGGCCAAAAGCCCTCCGTACATCCTCCCCGGCACAATGCAGGAGTGGTGGCGCAGTTTTTGCACAAGCGCTACTATTTGCACAAGCACTACTAACTACTAGTAGTGCTTGTGCAGCATTATCGCAATAACACATAAGCTAAAAAACCGATGGCAATTCTACGACCTTGCCATTACTTTGTTCCACGCTCAATCACCGTCTTTCCTATTGCAGGAGGCGAGTGAAAGAAAACCACACTGATCTAGATCTGGAGGACATCAATGTCTGAAAAAACGTTAAATCTCATTAAAGAAAGTGAAGCTGGCTGGGTTGACCTGCGCTTCACCGACACGCAGGGCAAAGAGCAGCACGTCACCATCCCCTCAACCGAGGTCGATGAGAACTTCTTTGACGAAGGCAAAATGTTCGACGGCTCATCTATTGCTGGCTGGAAAGGCATTAACGATTCGGACATGATTTTGATGCCCGACGACAGCACATCCGTGCTCGACCCCTTCACCGATGAAGAAACTATCATCCTGCGCTGCGGCATTCTTGAGCCCGCAACACTACAGGGCTACAGCCGCGACCCACGCTCCATCGCCGACCGCGCTCAGGATTACATGCGCTCTACAGGCATCGCCGACACCGTGCTGTTTGGCCCAGAGCCCGAGTTTTTCGTTTTTGACGACGTAAAGTGGGGCGCCAACATGAGCGGCGCATTCTATAAAGTCGCCTCTGAAGAAGCTGCGTGGGCCACCGAGCACGACTTCCCCGATGGCAACATGGGTCATCGCCCCGGCGTTAAAGGCGGTTACTTCCCCGTGCCCCCCGTCGACTCCCTGCACGACCTGCGTGCCGCCATGTGTGGCGCGATGACGCAAATGGGTCTCGAAGTTGAAGTGCATCACCACGAAGTGGGTACTGCCGGGCAGTGCGAAATTGGTGTTGGCCCTGCCACACTGACACAAAAAGCCGATGAAATTCAGACCTTTAAGTACTGCGTACACAATGTCGCTCACGCCTACGGTAAAACAGCGACCTTTATGCCCAAGCCATTAGTGGGCGACAACGGTTCTGGCATGCACTGCCACCAATCACTGTCTAAAGACGGCAACAACATCTTCACCGGTGACGTTTACGCGGGCATGTCTGAAACGGCGCTGTTCTACATTGGCGGCATCATCAAGCACGCACGCGCCATTAACGCCTTTGCCAATGCCTCAACCAACTCCTACAAGCGCTTGGTACCCGGCTTTGAAGCACCGGTTATGCTCGCTTACTCTGCACGCAACCGCTCTGCTTCCATCCGCATTCCCCACGTGCCGAACCCCAAAGCACGCCGTATTGAAGTGCGCTTCCCCGACCCCACAGCCAACCCTTACCTGGCCTTCACTGCCATGTTGATGGCTGGCCTCGACGGCATCAAGAACAAGATCCACCCCGGCGATCCTGCTGACAAGGATCTCTACGACCTGCCTCCCGAAGAAGCAGCCGCTATTCCGACCGTTGCCTCTTCACTGGAGCAAGCACTGGAAGCTCTCGACAACGATCGTGAATTCCTCATGGCTGGCGGCGTCATGGATAACGACGTCATCGATGCCTTCATCGAACTGAAGCAGGAAGAAGTTGAAAAACTCAACATGACCACTCACCCCGTTGAGTTCGATATGTACTACAGCGTCTAAGCTCGTCAGAGCCTGACTCTACCGAGCGGCTCAATAGAGCTAGCTCACAAAAGCCCGGTCTTCCATGGAGATCGGGCTTTTTCTTTTCTAC
>CAYWXW010000055.1:9950-12447 GCA_964462265.1 uncultured Porticoccaceae bacterium
CGGATAGTTGACGCAGAGGGTCAAGTCACCTTTACCGACTCACCTGCCGCAAATACCAAAGCCGAAACCGTTGATCTGCCCAAAACCAATATCGCCACAGCACCCCCGCCACGCACAATTGAAGGTGAAGGGGAAGCCGCAGGGGAAGAAGTCCCCTACACCAGCGCTCGAATTACCCAGCCACTCAACAATGCAACCATTCCTCCCGGGCAAAAGATGGTTGTTGTTACGCTGGCACTAGAGCCCGCTCTACAGGAGGGCCATCTGGCGCAGCTCTATATTGATGGTCGCGCCCAGGGCCCCGCCACTGCATCCACCACCTTTTCCGTCTCGAACTTGAACAGGGGCGAACATAAGGTGTACATAGAAGTACTCGGTGGCGATAAAAAACGCAAAGCCAAAGCAAAAACGATTACTTTTCACGTCAAGCAGCACTCCGCAAACAACTAACAGCCGCCAATCGCCCATCCTGCGCACCAAAATAGTGCGCCTTTGATTTTTTACCGCTACACTAGCACTGATAAGACCTACTAGCCAAGGAGCTGCCAAGATGGCCTGTTACTTGCTTTAAACCAATCACCTTAATAATACGCTGGCCCTGCCGCACCAATGAATAGCAATCAGACCAACCAGCTCGTGCTGGACAACCTCAATGCAGGTGTATTGCTGATAGACAACGAGCTATCCATCACCTACCTGAACCCCGCCGCCGAAAGTCTACTCGCGGTTAGCGCCCACCGCCTGCTCAACAGCTATTCACCACAGTTGTTTGCCGATGCCGAACCTCGACGCCTGCTGCTCCAGGATGCTCTCGAAAATGGCTCAGCTTTTACCGAACGCAAAGTGAAAGTGTTGTTACCGGATTTACGCGAAATTACCGTCGACTACTCGGTAACGCCGCTTGTAGAAAGTGCTCAGCCGCTGCTCCTGCTCGAAATGCTGCCGGTGGACAGGACTCTGCGCATCGACCGGGAGGAGGCCCTGCTCTCGGCTAACGACACCTCGCGTAATCTGGTCCGTGGCCTCGCCCACGAAATCAAAAATCCCTTGGGCGGCATTCGCGGTGCCTCCCAATTACTGGCTCTCGAGCTGGATAGAAGCGAGCTTGTCGAGTACACCGATGTCATCATCGCCGAGACCGACCGTCTACGTGAGCTGGTTGACCGGCTGCTCGGCTCACCCCTGCCAACCCAATTCGCCCAACTCAATATCCACGAAGTCACCGAGCATGTGGCTACACTGGTTCAGGCAGAAACTCACGGCTCTCTCATTATCAAGAAAGATTACGATCCCAGTATTCCCGAAATTATTGGCGACAGAGAGAAACTCATTCAAGCCGTACTCAACGTGGTGCGCAACGCCATGCAGGTGCTGGATGGCGCTGACAAAATCGGCCACGGCGGGACAATCACCCTGCGCACCCGCATCCTCAACCATTTTACAATCGGCAAAAAACACCAACCCATGGTGTGCCGCGTCGAAATCATTGATAACGGGCCGGGCATTCCCAATGATATCAGCGAAGGTATTTTTTACCCGATGATTAGCGGCCGCGCCGAGGGCAGCGGTCTGGGCTTGCCCATTGCCCAGTCGGCAATCCACCTACATCAAGGACTTATCGAGTGTGAAAGTGAACCGGGCTGCACACGCTTTTCTATTTACCTTCCACTGAAACCTATTCAGGACAGACTGATATGACAAAACCGACAATTTGGATCGTCGACGATGACAACTCAATTCGCTGGGTTATGGAGAAGGCCCTCGAAAAGGCCAACCTTGAGGTGCGCAGTTTCGAGGACGCCAGCAAGCTGCTCAGCGCCCTCGACAAAAGCCCCGACGAGCCCGACACCATTATTAGCGATATTCGCATGCCGGGTATCGACGGCCTCGCCCTGCTCGACAAAATTCACGCCGAGCTTCCCCAACTACCGATTATTATTACCACCGCTCACTCCGATCTCGACAGCGCCGTTGCCGCTTATCAGGGCGGTGCCTTCGAATACCTGCCCAAGCCTTTTGACGTCGACGATTTGATATCAGTCGCCAACCGCGCCATAGCCTTCGCTCAGGAAAAGGCCCAGAAAACCATTGAAGCGCCGCCGCTGGATAAAACCGAAATCATTGGCGAAGCACCCGCCATGCAGGAGGTCTTTCGCGCCATCGGCCGACTCTCCCACTCCAACATTACGGTATTAATTAACGGCGAATCTGGCACCGGCAAAGAGCTGGTAGCCAAGGCTCTACACCGCCACAGCCCACGCAAAAGCGCGCCCTTTGTGGCACTCAACATGGCGGCCATCCCCCATGACCTGATCGAGTCGGAGCTTTTCGGCCACGAGAAGGGGGCGTTTACTGGCGCCGCCCAACGGCGAGTCGGACGCTTTGAGCAGGCCGAGGGCGGCACTCTTTTCCTCGATGAAATTGGCGACATGCCCCAGGAAGCACAAACGCGCCTTTTACGGGTACTGGCCGACGGTGAGTTTTATCGCGTTGGCGG
>CAYWXW010000055.1:12547-21778 GCA_964462265.1 uncultured Porticoccaceae bacterium
TCACCTGAATCCGAGGCCTTTCTCAGCAACCAGCCCTGGCCCGGTAATGTACGGCAACTGGAAAACACCTGCCGCTGGCTGACGGTGATGGCCGCCGGGCGCGAAGTGCTGCTCGACGACCTGCCGCCGGAAATGCGCGACAAGCCCAACGATCAACGTATCTCGGGGACAACCTGGGAGCAGGGTCTGCAGCAGTGGTTAAAACAGGAGCTAGCTCAGGGCAAGAAAAACATACTGGCGACAGCCCTGCCCTCCTTCGAGCGCACCGTCATCGAAACCGCCCTGCAACACACCGCCGGGCGCAAACGCGATGCCGCTGAATTACTGGGCTGGGGTCGCAACACCCTGACGCGCAAACTGCACGAGCTCAATATAGAGATTCAATAGCACAGGTCCAAATAGCGCCGATCCAATTGAACCCAGCGCTCGCCAACACCCAGGCCGAAAACAAAAACGCCGCTGAAGAGTCATCGACAGCGGCGTTTTTACGAAAGCAAACCCGACCTAATTCAATTTGCTCGCGGGCTGACTCTCGGCGGCTTTATTTCTTTGCTCCGCCACGGCTTGCTGAAACAGGGCGTCAAAATTAATCGGCGGCAACATCAGCGCTGGAAAGCTACCTCGCACCGAAACACTGTCAATCAGCTCCCGGGCATAGGGAAAGAGAATCGCCGGACACTGGGTATTTAACAGCTGCGTCAACTGTGGTTGCTCGAGGCCCTTGGCCATAAAAATACCGGCTTGCTGCACTTCAATGAGATAAGCCGTGTTATCGCCTTCGGCGACAGTAATGGTTATGCGCAGCACCACTTCATAGTGCTCGTCATCAATCTTATTCACTTCGGTGCCAATATCCTGATTGACCTGAGGCGCCCACTGTCGCGTGAAGGCCTGAGCGCCCATCGGTAACTCGAAGGACAAGTCCTTGAGGAAAATGCGCTTTAGGGCAAATTGTGTACCGGCACCCGTGTCGAGACCATCCCCAGAAGGTGCGCCTGTCGTTTCGTTTTCAGCCATAGTTGTCTCAGTCAATTATCATTCAGAAAATCATTACAGGCTGCATCGTAAAGAATGTACGATGCAGCCATTAAACTCAGCTATTAAGCTCAGCCATCAAGTAAAGGTAACAAACCACCTTGCTGATGCAGAGCAGCGAGTTCGGTATAACCACCAACGTGCTGCTCGCCAACCCAAATTTGCGGCACCGTGCGCTGGCCACTGGCCTGCATGACTTGACCGCGCAGCTCGGCATTACCATCGACAGCCACATCTTCAAAGTCGATGCCCAGCTGCTCTAAAAGCCTTCTCGCCGCAACGCAGTAGGGGCAGAAGCGAGTGGTGAACATCTTCACCGCACTCGCCGATTCACTAATCGAGGCGCTCACGGATTGACCACCGGCAAGCTTTGATGCATCCACTCACCCATGCCACCGCGTAGACGCTGCACATCATAGCCCGCCTGGCGCAATTTACGCCCGGCAGGGGCCGCCTGCTGGCCGATCTTGTCAACCAATACAATTTTTTGGGTGCGGTATTTTTCCAGCTCAGAAATGCGTCCGTCCAGTTTTGCACTCGGGATATTAATAGCGCCGGTAATACAACCAGCGGCGTATTCTTTACTATCGCGCAAATCAATCAGAATTGCCTCATCGCCATTGAGCAGGCGGGTTAACTCATGCACCGACAGTTGTTTGCCGGCTTTTTTCTGCTCGCTAAATGCAAACACGTAAATCAACACAAGTAAGGCGCTGACCAGCATCCATTGCTCACTGATGAAAACAAAAAAACTCACGTTACAATTACCTTTTCTGCAGGAAGCGGCTAATAATTTCCGGCGTAGTATACACAACTTACACCGCCGACAGCAGACTTGAAACCCGAGCCAGGCCGCGCATACATCGATATTTACCCCGCGATGAAATGGCGTTTGTGGCCCCGAGCGAGTAGAATTTGCAGCAACAAAAACCCTCGCTCAAGCGCGCCCCTCGGTGCCACTTCTGCAACAGACTTCAGGCTAAGCAATCGATTATGGAAACACAAAAAGTACCGCTACTACTGCTCATCCTCGACGGCTGGGGATATAGCGAAGCCACTGAAGCCAATGCTATTTACAGCGCCAACTCACCCAACTGGGACAGACTGTGGCAGAGCGAGGCCAAAACCCTGGTGCACTGTTCTGGCGAACGCGTGGGGCTGCCGGCAGGCCAAATGGGCAATTCCGAAGTCGGCCACATGACCCTCGGCGCCGGACGCGTGGTCTACCAAAACTTAAGCCGTATCGATAAAGCCATCGACGACGGCAGCTTTTTTACCAATTCCGCCTACAGCGCTGCTATCGATAAAGCCGTTAAGGGTGATAAAAAGCTGCATATTTTCGGCCTGCTCTCACCCGGTGGTGTACACAGCCACGAAGATCACATACTGGCTCTGCTCGATATGGCCGCCCAGCGCGGTGCCAAACAGGTTTATCTGCATGCCTTTCTCGATGGTCGGGATACCCCGCCGCGTAGCGCCAAAGCCTCTCTCGAGAAAATGGATGACAAATTCAAGGCGCTCGGCATCGGCCGCACAGCCTCCATCAGCGGGCGCTATTACGCCATGGACAGAGACCAGCGCTGGGATCGCATCGAACCGGTCTACCGCTTGCTCACCGAAGGCAAAGCGGAGTATTGCAGCGCCAACGCACTGGAGGCACTGGAGCAGGCCTATGAGCGTGATGAAAACGACGAGTTTGTCAGCCCGACACAAATTGTGGCCGAGGGCGAAAGCCCCGTCAGTATTGATGACGGCGACAGCATAATCTTTATCAACTTCCGTCCCGACCGCGCCCGCCAATTAACGCGGGTTTTTGTCGATGCTGATTTTAGCGAATTCCCCCGGCCCACTCATCCCCAGCTGGCCGACTTCGTCACCAGTACCGAGTACGCAGCCGAACTCAAGACCCACATCGCCTTCCCACCACAAACCTTGGTCAATGGCCTCGGTGAGTATCTTGCTGCTCAGGGCAAGACCCAGCTCAGAATCGCCGAAACCGAAAAATACGCCCACGTGACTTTTTTCTTTAGCGGCGGTCGCGAAGACTGCTACCCCGGTGAAGCGCGCACGCTAATCCCCTCGCCCGACGTCGCCACCTACGACTTAAAACCTGAAATGAGTGCCCCTGAGGTCGCCGACAAACTAGTCGCCGCCATCACCGGCGGGCAATACGACGCCATCATCTGTAACTTCGCCAATGGCGATATGGTCGGGCATACCGGCGTTTTCAACGCGGCTATTAAAGCAGTCGAAACCCTCGACACTTGCATCGGCAAAGTCCTCGAAGCACTCGATAACGTCGGCGGCGACTGCCTGATTACCGCCGACCACGGCAACGTCGAGAACATGGTCGATGCACAAACAGGGCAGATACTAACCTCCCACACCATCGACCCGGTGCCGCTGATTTACGTCGGCAAGAAGCAGGTACGGCTGGATGACGGAGGCTCCCTCGCCGATATCGCACCGACCATTTTGGCCCTGATGGAACTGCCCCAACCGACGGAGATGAGTGGCCACTCCCTGCTTTGCAGCACAGATACCGCGAGTCTTAACGCTGCGCAGTAAAACGATGCTGCAAATGCTTATGGCAAAATTTCCTGCGGCTCTGGTAGTGCTGGCGCTGGTCGCAGCGCTGTGCTCGCCTGTACCGCTTTTTGCCAAGGGCGAGCAAGCCAAGCTTGAAACGCTGAGCAGCGAAATATCGCAACTGCAAAAAAAACTACGGGTGACGCGCACCGAGCGCGATAAGTCTGCTGCACGGCTGCGAGACATAGAGCTGCAAAGCGCCCAAACACGAGCTGGCGTATTGAACCTCGACAAAGAGATACGCTTATTGGGTAAAGAGCTGAGCAAGCTATATAGCCAACAAAAACAGCTCGACGACCAGCGCCAGCGCCAGGCTGGGCAAGTTGCCCAGGAACTCTCCGCCGCCTACCGGCTAGGCCGGGAAGAGCCTCTCAAGGTGCTGCTCAATATGGAAAATCCCGAAGAGATTGGCCGCACGCTGAAATATTATGAGCACGTCGTCAAAGCCCGCAGCAAAATTCTCGAAGACTACCAAAGCACCATTCGCAAGCTGGACGCGGTCGAACAATCTTTGCTGAGCAAGCAAAATGCGCTGGCGGACAAAAAAGGGCAGCTACTGGCTATTCAGCAAACATTGAACGATGAGAAAAAACAACGCAGCGCCCTGCTAAAAGGTTCGCGTCAGCAAATTAAGAATGAAAAGGCCCGTATCGCCAAGCTCAATCTGGAGCGCAAACAGCTTGAGAGCATCATTAACGCCCTGCAAAAACATGTGCAAAATTTAAAAATTCCCGACAACCAGCCCTTTAGCCAGCGGCGCGGCAAACTGCCGTGGCCGGTCAAAGGCCGCGTGGGTCACAGCTTTGGTTCGGCTCGCGGCTCTCACCTCAAGTGGCACGGCTGGCTACTTAATGCCAGAGAGGCCAGTCCCGTCAACGCCATCCACCACGGGAGGGTGGTTTTCTCCGACTATTTGCGTGGCCAGGGCCTGCTGGTCATTGTCGACCACGGTGACAATTACCTCAGCCTCTACGCCCACAATCAAGTGCTGCTCAAAGAAACTGGCGACTGGGTTCACCCCGGAGAAACCATCGCCAAAGTCGGCAATACCGGCGGTCTGGAACGCAGTGCCCTGTATTTTGAAATCCGCCGTAAAGGTAAAGCTGTCGACCCCAAACGCTGGCTTAAGCCTCGCGCTTAATGACACGAATTTACGCTACACTCCCCCCCTCGCCCGAAGAGCATAGCCCCCAGGATAACAACAATGAAACGACTCACCCGCTATTTAGCCCACGGCGGATTGCTACTCACATTGCTGTCAACACCACTCGCCAAGGCAGACGACAGCCCTGAGGAAGCGCGCCTACCCCTTGAAGAGCTACAGCTTTTTGCTCAGGTGTTTGAGCAAATCCGCGCTGCCTATGTTGAGGAAATTGACGACAAAACCCTCATTGAAAATGCCATTGCTGGCCTGCTGGGTGAGCTCGACCCCCACTCCGCCTTCTTAAAAGAGGACTCCTATAAAGATCTTCAAGAACACACCAGCGGCGAGTTCGGCGGTATTGGTATCGAGGTCGGCATGGAGGATGGCTTTATCAAGGTGATATCGCCCATTGATGACACCCCCGCCTCTCGCGCTGGGATAGAGAGCGGCGACCTGATTATTAAACTCGACAACCATGCCGTGCAGGGCATGAATCTCGAAGAGGCCCTAAATATAATGCGCGGTGAAAAGGGCTCGCCGTTGACCCTGACCATCGCCCGAGAAAATAAAAGCAGTCCGCTGATCATCACTGTCATCAGAGACATTATTAAAACGGCCAGTGTGCGCCACAAAACTCTCGAAGAGGGCTTCGGCTATATTCGTATTGCCCAGTTTCAAGCCAACACCGGCGAGGAGTTTCGACAAAGCATTGAAGCTCTACAGAAAGATAAAAGCTCCCTTAAAGGCCTGATCCTCGATCTGCGTAACAACCCCGGCGGCCTCTTACCGGCTTCGGTAGAAGTGGTTGATGCAATGCTCGATGGCGGCCTGGTGGTTTACACCGAGGGCCGAGCACCCTCCGCCAACACGCGCTTTTCCGCACAAGCTGGCGAGCTACTGCAAGGCATCCCTCTGGTTGTTTTAATCAATGCTGGCAGCGCCTCCGCCTCAGAAATTGTCGCCGGGGCCATTCAGGATCACCGTCGCGGTGTCATTATGGGCACCAGCAGTTTTGGTAAGGGCTCGGTACAAAACATCCTGCCCCTCAGTGATGGCCGGGCCATCAAACTTACCACAGCACGCTATTTCACCCCCAATGGTCGCTCCATTCAAGCAGAGGGAATACATCCCGATATCGTGGTGGAACGAGCTGAAATCCAACGGCAAGACACGCAACAACGCGGCATCAAGGAAGCTGATTTAAGCGGGCATCTCAGCCAGGGAACAGACTCCCCAACGACGGATAGCTCGACGAAAAAGCGGGAAAAAATCAAAGACTACCAACTCATTGAAGCCTTAAACCTGCTAAAAGGACTATCCATCTTATCCGAACGACCGCCCATCAATTGAGCATTGACTGAGACCCTTTACATTAGAGTTCAACTATCTTATAAAGAACGATACTTGGCGAATTGCTTTGCGAGGTATCAATTGATGAGGAAATGTTGTCCTTTATAAATTGGCAGGATGTCCTATAAAAAATAACTACAACACAGAACAGGTGTGTAACCATGAATAATGTCGTCTACATCACCAGGGAAAGTGATTCAGAAAGCGCCTCAACAGCGCCACTGCGTAGTGACCGTTACTTTAAACTTGCTGACTATTGGTACTTCACCACCCGCGAGGGCGCAACACTCGGCCCCTACGATTCAAAAGATCAGGCACAGGACGCTGTGGCAGACTATATTCAGTTTGTTAACCAAGCGACTCCCGCCATGTTAAAGCTGCTGGCAACACACTAAACGCTCAAACCCCTCATTCGCGCTGCTCGCGCTTTGTGCTGGCTGTAGACTAACGCCTCTAAAGACCAGCTACCGAATCGGCAGCTGGCACCTGCGGCTATACCCGCACCTCTATACCCTGCTCCGCCATAAATGATTTTGCCTCGGCAATACTGTATTCGGAAAAATGGAAAATACTCGCTGCCAAGACGGCATCTGCGCCACCCTCTAGCACACCATCGGCCAAATGCTGTAGCTCACCGACACCGCCCGAGGCGATAACGGGGATATTCACTGCCTCGCTGACGGCTCGGGTTAAACCCAAATCAAAACCGTTCTTAGTGCCATCTCTGTCCATGCTGGTGAGTAGAATTTCGCCAGCACCGTAGCTCGCCATCTGCACCGCCCACGCCACGGCATCAAGACCCGTCGCCTTACGCCCGCCGTGGGTAAATATTTCCCAGCGCTGCTCGCCCTTTGGGGCATCCACTTGCTTGGCATCAATGGCGACAACAATGCACTGGGAGCCAAACTTTTCCGCCGCCTGGCGCACAAATTCTGGATTGCTGACAGCGGCTGAGTTAATGCCGACCTTATCAGCCCCCGCCTGTAGTAAGGCACGAATGTCTTCCAGCTTGCGCACCCCACCACCCACGGTCAGGGGAATAAAAACCTCACTGGCCATACGCTCGACGGTGTGTAGCGTTGTATCCCTACCCTCATGGCTGGCGGTAATGTCAAGAAAGGTGATTTCATCGGCACCCTCCTCATCGTAGCGCCGCGCAATTTCAACGGGATCACCCGCATCGCGAATATCGACAAACTGTACGCCTTTGACAACACGTCCGTTTTCCACATCCAGGCAGGGGATAATACGTTTAGCCAGGGCACTCATGGGCAAGCCTCAATTTCATCTTTAGTCGCGAATAATACTCGATAGATAGCGTAGCTGTCGGCCTAAGAAAACCTTAATATTTTTTGCGAAACACCAAAACGCCAGCTTGTTCGGTCATTTCCACTTTGCTCAGAAAGCTGTTGCCGAGGAGTATTTGCTCGGGAAAATCACCATCAATCACCGAGGCGGGAATACTGTGCAGAGTAACGTTGCCAACACTCACTTTATCAAGCACCACACGAAAGGTCTCAACCATGCCCCCTGCCGTCGATGACATGCCCGGTTTAGCCTGGCGCAAATCAATACCCAGCCGGCGAGCCTCATTAATATTCATGGCGATAACTGTTGCACCCGTATCGACCATAAACTTCGCCGGCCGACCGTTAATCGCACCCGCCGTAAAATAGTGGCCATTACGACTGCGAGGGATTTTTACCTCGGAAAATTTTGGCTTTTTAAACGCCGTAGAAATCCGCTGCGACAAGTGCAAGGTCAGCGTCTGCCCATCCACAAGAATACTGGCCTGCTGGCTATTACTGCTTAATAGCTTCACCCCTTCAGGGCTACTCGCGCCAACCTTTAACAGGCGTGGGTTGCCATCAATGGTCAGCAGGGCTTTATCCTTGAACAAGCCCGAGGCGATAATCTCTGGGGCCGCAAATAGCGGTGCGCTGAATGCAAACAACAGCAGCGCCGTACACAAGCCACTCATTTTCATACACTTAAACCCAGCACACTGGCGACCAAGCGCAATACCAACCATGTCATTACCCCCGCGACAATATCGTCCAACATAATACCCAGCCCGCCCGGTACTTTTCTATCCAGCACACTGATGGGCCAGGGCTTGAGAATATCAAAGCAGCGGAACACCACAAAGCCGCTGAGTAGCCAGAAAGAGCTTACAGGAAACCCCGCCAGGGCAATCCACAAACCGACAAACTCATCCCATACGACGCTGGAAGGGTCTTTCGTACCCAGCTTTCTGGCGGAATACTCGCAAATATAAATACCTGCAAGACTGGCAATGAGCAGTACAGCCAATAGATAGCCCGTCGATAGCAAAGCCAGTAAGGGTACGAATAGCAGGGCCACTACGGTGCCAGCGGTGCCGGGTGCAAAGGGCGACAAACCACTGCCAAAACCCAGGCCCAGCAACAGCACGGGGTCTTGGCGCAAAGAGGAAAAGGTCGGTTTAAGCTGGGAGGTCATTCAAATCACGCTCTCGTTAAAAGTGTTGATAACCGGAACCGGTAATCTCAAAGGGTACACCCTGCGTATCAACACAGCGTACACCCTGGCCGTCGATAATCTGGCCAATCGGCGTCGCCGTCAACCCGCCCTCGTCAATCAGACGCTGACATTGCGCGACCTTATCCGCCGGTACGGTAAAGCAAAGCTCGTAATCATCGCCGCCGCTTAGCGCCCAGTTGAGCCGACGCTCTGGATCTGTGGCTCGACACAAGGCCTGCGAAAAAGGAAGCTTATCGACGTCCAGCACAGCGCCAACCTGGCTTGCCTCTCCAATATGCCCGAGATCAGCCAACAGACCGTCGGAAATATCGATGGCTGCAGAGGCTAAATTTCTTATTGCCAAGCCCTGGGCAACGCGGGCCTGGGGTTGCCAAAAGCGTTCTTTCAGATAAGCATCATCCTCAGCGCTGGTCGACAATTTGCCTTCAAGCACCGCCAGTGCTGCCGCACCATCACCCAGGCTACCGGTAACATAAATCGTATCACCGGGCTTTGCACCGCTGCGCTTAAGGGCCTGACCCGAAGGCACAGTGCCCATTAGGGTAATACTGATAGTTAGCGGGCCACGCGTGGTATCACCACCGACCAGC
>CAYWXW010000056.1:0-3196 GCA_964462265.1 uncultured Porticoccaceae bacterium
AGCGAAGTAAAGTCGCTTTTAGCTCCAGCCACCTTTACCGGCAAGACCGGAGCGCTCATCCTGATCTTTTTGTTCACGCTTATTGCGTTGTAACAACTGCTCTTTTTGCACCTGCACCAGGGCTTGAGAAAGGCTTTGGGTACGCTGGTGTTTCTCGATCCACAGGGTCTGGCGTTCCGTTACTTGCGCACCCAGGTCAACCAGGGTTTCGCGCTGGGCCTCGATGGCGTTATCCAGCTGACCAAAGAAAGCGCGAAAGTCACCCAGCTGCCGGGCATTCATGCCGGTGGCACCGGCGTTATTAAAACGCTCGCTATACTCTTCAAAAAAACCGGTTAATTGCTTGAGCTGATCCTGCTCTTTACTGTGGTTGTCCTGCGCTTTACCTAATTCTCGACCGGCCTTATCACAGGCGTGTTCCGCCATTTTCTCTAACTGCTGGAAGCGTTTTATCTTAGTCATTAAACAGCCTGCTCATGCCCTGTAAAATTGAATAACAACACCATTACGATGGCATTTGTAGATTGCTTAGTAAGCCATCAAGTGCCACAAAACTCTGGTCTAAAGTCACACTTTGACCAGTCTCTTGTCGCAAAAAACCCTGCAAACGTGGGTAGGTCTCTATCGCCTGATCAATGCGCCTATCGCTACCGGGCACATAGGCACCGACACTGATTAAATCGCGGTTCTGCTCATACAGGCTGTACAGTTGTTTAAAGTTCTGCACCAGCTTGAAACGCTCCGAACCAACCAGTCTGTTCATAACCCGACTCACTGACGACTCGATATCAATCGCCGGATAGCGACCAGAATCGGCAATGCGTCGCGATAAAATAATATGCCCATCGAGTATCGCCCGCGCCGAGTCGACCACCGGGTCGTTCTCGTCATCGCCCTCCATCAGCACCGTGTAAATAGCGGTGATCGAACCCTTGCCGGCGATTTTTCCCGCTCGCTCAACCAACTGCGGTAAACGAGAAAAAACCGAGGGCGGATAGCCCCGCGTCACCGGTGGCTCGCCAATAGCCAGTGCGATTTCCCGCTGCGCCTGGGCAAAGCGGGTCAGCGAGTCCATCAACAACAGCACATTGAGGCCCTGATCGCGAAAATACTCGGCAATAGCCGTGGCGCGCCAAGCGCCGTGCAAACGCATTAAAGGGGTGTCATCGGCTGGTGAAGCCACCACCACGGCTCGCGCCAAACCCGTCGGGCCTAGCGTTTCTTCAATAAACTCCTGTACCTCACGACCCCGTTCACCGATCAAACCCACTACCACGACATCGGCATCGGTGTACTGGGTCATCAAACCCAGCAGCGTACTTTTACCGACACCACTACCGGCAAACAGGCCGAGGCGTTGGCCTCGACCCACCGTCAGCAAGGCATTAATGGCGCGTATGCCGACATCCAGAGGTTCGGTAATAAGCGCTCGTTGTAAAGGATTCACCGCCTGGCCCTGCAGACTGGTATGACCCGCCAGCACGGGGGTATCACCGCCATCCAGAGGCCGGCCAGCGCCATCTATCACTCGACCAATCAAGGCGTCGCCCACCTCAACCTCGGTGTCACCGGGAACGGGGGTGACCAGTGCATTGGGCGTCAAGCCATGCACCGAGCCAATCGGCATAAGAAACAATCTATCATCACCAAAACCCACCACCTCTGCCTCAATCGAGGCCCCGGTGGCGGCAGTGATATGACAACGACTGCCAATCGCCGCCTGACAACCCGTTGCCTCCAGCGTTAGGCCCACCATTCTCACCAGCTTGCCCCTGACCATGGCCATCGGGTCAACCACTCGCGGCAGAACGTCACTGCGAGCCGCCAGACGACGGCTAATCAGCTCGGCACCAATAATTTCATTGCCATGGGGCTGGCTCATTCTTCAGCCCCCAGATCAGCAGACAACAGCCCAGCGACAATAGCGTCGATACGGGTTTGCAGGGTGGCGTCAATAAATTCAGCACTGCTATTAATTTGACAGTCGCCACGGGCCAGGCTGCGGTCTTCAAGAATGCGCCAATGTTGGGCCGGAGGGTCTTCTTTCAAGCCGTCTTTAACAATGGCGACATCGTCGGGGTGGAGATGAATATCAACGTCTCTCGCCGCTGCGGACAATACCGAGCAGGCCTGATTCACCATTTCGAGGATCAACTCTGGCTGAGTCGTTAATTCCTGGCGAACAATTTCTTTGGCTATGGCCCCAGCCAATTTTGCCAGTTCACTTTCAACATTTTCGGTAATCTGGCGAAAGGGATGAGCGGCTTCATCATAGAGCTGCGCGAGACGCTGTGCGCCTTCCTGAACTGCCTGATGTCCTGCTTCAAGCCCCTCCCAGCGGCCCACCTCGTAACCCTTGGAGCGAGCCTGTTTCTCAATGGCTTCGATCTCTTCATCAGTGTGGGCTTCACGGGCGACATAGCCCACATCGGGTGCCTGCCAACGGGCGAGCTGAGGCTGCTCACCTGCACGCACCACCTTAGACAAACTCGTCACCCCCGGTGCCGCCCAGCGTAATCTCACCTTCTTCTGCCAGGCGTTGGGCGACTGCCAGGATTTCTTTCTGGGAGTCTTCAACCTCACTGAGGCGCACCGGACCACGAGTCTCGAGATCCTCTTCCATCATTTCAGCGGCACGTTTGGACATATTGCCAAAGATCTTCTTGCGCACCGGGGCATCGGCACCTTTTAGCGCAATAACCAGCACATCTGAGGACACCTCTCGCAGCAGGCGCTGAATGCCTCTATCTTCAACATCGAGCAAGTTGTCAAAGACAAACATCAAATCCCGCACTTTATCGCTCATTTCTCGGTCGACATCGGCGATGGCTTCTATGAGTTCACCTTCCAGCTCTGAATCGATATAACTGAGGATATCGGCCGTCGATTGCAAACCACCCACCGCCGAGGCTTGGGCGAGACTGCCATCGCGAAATTGTCGCTCGAGGATTTCGTCCAGTTCAAGCAGGGCCGAGGGGTGAATCGCATCCAGCTGGGCAATTCGCACCACCGCATCTTTGCGGATTGATTCCGGTAAATGCTTAATCACCTCTGCCGACTGCTCACTGTCGAGATAGGCTAAAACAATGGCGATAATTTGCGGGTGTTCACCGCGAATGATCGCCGCAACGGCGCGGGAGTCCATCCACTTCAGGGACTCAACACCCTTAGAATCACGACCCATAATCACCGTATT
>CAYWXW010000056.1:3206-21474 GCA_964462265.1 uncultured Porticoccaceae bacterium
ACTGTGCGCAAGGTCGCCATGGCAGCGCCAATTTTATGCACCTCTTTGGGGGCCATGTGCTGGAGTATTTGCGCCGCCGACTGTTCGCCGACACCAAGCAGGAAGACCGCCGCCTTTTCCACCCCTTTCAGGGCTTCTGCTTTATCCGCCATCCTGTACCCAATCACTCATCACACTGGCCGCTCGCTTCGGGCTTTTCCCGGCAATATCCTGAGCCAGCAGTACCTGCTGGTCGTAGCTGGTAACACCCGGTGGCAGCTGTGGTGCACCACCGAGAGTGACTTGATCGCCACCCAGTTGCAGCTCACCATTTACCGTACGTCCTGACGATTTACCAAAGCCCGCCAGATTTTTCATGACCGGGCGCAGAATGCCGAAGATAAGAATGAGAATGCCGATGCCACCGACGGTTTGCTTGACGATATCGAGCACCCAGGGCTCCTGCCAAATGGGAATCTCGGCCAGAGGCTCCATCAACTCGGGTTCGAGGAAAGAGGCATTCATCAAATTGACACTGTCACCTCTCTCCTCGTTAAAACCAACGGCCTCTTTCACCAGCTGGGTTAAACGTTCAATTTCTTCATCGGGCAGGGGTAGGCGTTCGGTATCACCGGCTTCGTTAGTTTGCTGGCGATGATCAAGTAAGACGGCTATCGAGAGCTTTTTAATGCTGCCCGGCGCCTCCTTAATATGGCTAATGACCTTATCTAGCTCATAATTGCGCGTCGCATTCCTTGAGGTTTGCGTTGCCGCACTAGTATTACTCGAAGCCGCCTCATCGGCACCTGGCGTAGCTGCTGCGACGGCGGGCTGGTTTGACTGGGCACCCGGCACACCACCGAAAGCCTTGCTGTTATCACTACTGCGCTCTTCCGAGGTTTGCTCGCTACGCAGTAAAGTATTATTGGGGCCAAAGGTCTCACTGGTGCGCTCAACCGCCGTAAAATCAACATCGGCCGTCACCTGGGCGCGCACCTTGCCAGCACCCATAATGGGCACCAGTAAATCGACAATGCGCTGGGAGTAATTCTCCTCGATACTACTGGCGAAAGAGAACTGTTCCGAGCCCATCGCCATGGCCGATGAGCCGCCGCTACCGGTGAGCAGGTTGCCCTGCTGATCGACAACCGTCACCTGCTCAGAATCCATCCCCGGCACGCTGGAAGCCACTAAATGGATCACGCCGGCAATCTGAGCCTGATTCAACTTACGACCCGGGAAAAGACTGATCAATACGGAGGCACTGGGGCCTTGCTGATTGCGTAAAAAAGCCGATTTTTTGGGAATCGCCAAATGCACCCGTGCGCCTTTGACGCTATTGAGCGTGGCAATTGAACGCGATAACTCGCCCTCCAGAGCGCGATTAAAACGAGCTTTTTCAACAAAGCTACTGGTGCCGAAGCTCTGCTCTTCATCGAGTAACTCATACCCTGGACTACTGCTTTTGGGCAGCCCCTGACTGGCCAGTTGAATACGCAGGTTGTGCACCTTGCCTGCCGGCACGGCAACCATTGAGCCCTGCATGCGATAGGGCGTATTACCCTGCTCGAGAATCGTCACCACCTGGGCGGCATCGGCACCACTCATACCCTCAAAGAGCGGCACATAGTTGGGCTCTTTGGCCCAGGAATAAATACCCACACCCAGAGCAATACTCGCCGCCAGGCCAATCAACAAACCTACCTGCCGAATGACCGGCAAATTACTCATGCCGACAAATTGACCCACCATGTTGTCTGGATTCACCAAAGCCATCTCAGCCTACTCCCTCGCACCCAGTTGCTCTATTGACTATAGCCACACCGGCGCTCATTTTCGCGATTGTGCTCACAGCCCTAAACGTCACTATCAACTCCATTACACCGGCATATTCATAATGTCTTGATAGGCGGACAAGAGCTTATTGCGCACCTGGGTCATCGCCTGAAAGGAAATACTCGCCTCCTGCAAAGCAACCATCACCTGGGGCAGCTCTACGCCTTCATCGCCCCGGGTAAAGGCTTCTTTTAGATCACCGGCCAGGTTCTGCGCCTCACTGGCTTTATTAATGGACTCGGTGAGCATCTTGCCAAATTCACTGCCACCACCAGCCACACCACCAATGTTTGACCCTTCGCCTGACTTCGCCGCCGCTTCGAGTGCGCGCATCTGAGATAACACTTGATTGATCGCTACCTGGCTCATTGTTTATTCCTCAACGTGTACTTGTTAACCTGTACTTACTAAAAATTGGCGGTCGATGCTATTGCCCTTAAGTGCCGTAGAGTCCTGGCAGGGCGATACCCTCATCGCGCAACTTGGCCAACTTATAGCGCAGGGTGCGCGGACTAATGCCCAGGCGCTCAGCCGTTTCCTTGCGACGCCCGTGTTCGGCTTTTAAGGCATCGACAATAATTTGTTGTTCGTGGCTACGCAGGTCGTTTTCCAGTGCCGAACCATCAACTGGCTCGCTGCTTACTTCAGGTACTGAAGATGCTTCACCGACTGGCAATATCGACAAATTGCTGCCCGGATCTTCGAGATGGATATCCGCCTCCGTCAGGGTAGCGCCGCTGAGCAATATCATTGCGCGCTGCACCACGTTGTGTAATTCGCGAATATTGCCCGGCCAGGCATAGGCTTGCAGCATTTGTTCCGCCCCAGCTGACAAACTCACTGACTGGCCCTCGCCGCTCTGCTCATCCACAAAGCGGTGCACCAGCGGCAGAATATCGCCCCGGCGTTCACGTAGGGGCGCGAGGGCAATGGGGAAAACATTCAAGCGATAAAACAGATCTTCACGGAAACGCCCGGCACTCACCTCGCCGCGCAGGTCGCGGTTAGTTGTTGCCAGCACGCGCACATCGAGGGGGATAGCGCCCTTGCCACCGAGCCGTTCGACTTCGCGCTCCTGTAAAACGCGCAGCAGCTTGGCCTGTAGGGCAACATCCATTTCTGAGATTTCATCGAGTAACAGCGTGCCGCCCTGAGCCTGTTCAAACTTACCGGCCCGCGCCTGATGAGCGCCCGTAAAGGCACCCTTTTCATAACCAAAGAGGATGGACTCAAGCATGGTTTCCGGCAGCGCTGCACAGTTGATGGCCACAAAGGGACCATCGCAGCGATTCGAATGATCGTGAATAAAACGTGCCAGCACTTCTTTGCCGGTACCCGACTCACCACTCAACATTACCGTGGCATCGGATGCGGCAACCCGCCGCGCCAACTCGACAACCTGTTGTGCTCGGGGATCCTCGGCAATCATTTCACTCGAACCCGCATCGCTTTTAACCACAGCAAAGCGGCTGACCATTTCAATCAACACTTCGGCTTCGAAAGGCTTGATTAAATAATCGGCGGCACCATCGCGCATTGCCTCTACGGCCTTTTCAACACAGCCAAAGGCTGTCATCAGCACCACGGGCAAGCTCGGCCAGGTGCCTTTTATATTTTGTAGCAGGGCATGTCCATCCATGGCCGCCATTTGCACATCGCTGACCACCAGATCGACCGACTGGCGATGCAACAGGGTTAGTGCCTCGACACCATCGCAGGCAAACACGACACCGTAGCCCGCAAACGCGAGGGTATCGCAGAGCGCTTCGCGCAGCAGGTCATCATCTTCGACAACCAAAATTGTTAAACCCAATTCACTCATTGCAAACCTCCACCAACATGCTGCATAGACCGCTCCAACACTTCGTCGTCAAAAGCCGGGCTTTTCATCGCGCAATCAAGCCCAGCAAGGTCATCGAACAGGGCTATTTGAGGACTTTCATGACTTGCCAAATCAGCCACCGCTTGCCCAGTACCGACGTTTAGCAAAGGCAGTTGAAGACAAAATACGGTGGCGCCATCGGCTCGGGTATCGAGACTGATTTTGCCGCCGTGGCTGCGCACGGTCATTGCCACCACGGCTAAACCCAGACCCGTGCCTTTCACCCGCGTGGTAAAGAAGGGGTCGAAAATTCGCTCACGAATATCGGCTTCCACACCGGGGCCGTTATCCGCAATCGAAATCTTCAGCACCCCAGCCACGGTGCTTATTTTGATATCGAGGCACAGGCTTTTATCGGAGACATCAATCGCGTTATTAACGAGATTGAGCACCGCGCCGAGCAACTCATCACGATCGCCCTCAAGGGTTATTTCGCCGCTACCTGGCGCCACGTCGGCACGCAGTACGCCACCCGCCTGATTGACCAGCGGTTCAGTCAACGTCAGTAGCTCTGCAACGAAGCCTTTCAGCTCGATAGTTTCAAAAACCACGGGGCCGCCGCGCACAAAAGTGAGCATGCTATTTACCAGCCCTTCCATGTGGCGCAGGCTGTCGACCACTTTGGCAGACACCCGCTCGCGCTCGCTGGCACTTGCCGAGGGTCGGGCGAGGTGAGAAACATAAAGTAGTGCGGAGCTCAAAGGGGTACGGATTTGATGGGCCAGACGAGCCGCCATTTCACCCAGTGCGGATAGCCGTTTGTCGCGACTGACGGTTTCCTGCAGATCGTGCAAGCGTGTCGTATCGGTGAGCAGAATTAGCTCTTCATTGGCATCGCTTAGGGGCTGGCGACTCACAGACAAACGGCGACCATTGCTCAGCAAGAGTTCGGTGCCATTCTCACTAGCGCCACCATCACGGCTAGCCTGGGCAATTAGCAGGGGCCAGGCTTTACCCAGCAGGGATTGTTTTGTGTCGCGAGCACGGACGGGCCGAGTTTCACCATCCGCCTGCTGAAAAAAAGTTTCGGCCGCCGCATTGGCCTGGCTAATAACGCCGCTGCCGTCAACAACGACAACACCGCCGGGCAACTCACTCATTAGCAGTGCCAGGCGATTGGCCAGGCGTTCTTTCTCGGCCAACTCTTGTAAACGCTGGGAGCGAGCTTCGGCCAGCTCCTGAGTCAAGGTGCTCACTCTCACCTGCAGCACACGATAGCTGGTATCCAGCTCTTCAGAAACGCGATTAAACGTTTCGAAAACCTTTTCCAGTTGTTCTGTGGTTTGCGCTGCCTGTGCCATAGCTGTCCCGCCCTGCTGATTTACGGTGCAAATTAAGATGCCGTAAAATCATTAAGCAACAACTATGCCTATAATAAAATACCTTATATTTTAAAGAGTTACAGAAAATATATCGGAGGTCGTCAAAAATCCGACACTGTGGTAGTACGGGAAATGTCAAACTTACGAATCTTCTCAACCAGGGTTGTGCGCTGCAGTCGCAGCAATTTAGCCGCCCGTGCCACCACCCAGTCACTATCGTCGAGAGCCTGACGAATCAAATCCTCCTCGACCTGACGCAGGTAATCTTTCAGGTCGAGACCCTCTTCACCGAGCTGTGCGCCCCGGGGCGCCAGGGGCATACTCCGCTCTTCGACGCCGATATCGGCCAGCATGGCCTCCTCTGCAGCCTGGTTATCTATCACTTCGGCTACCCAGTCGACATTACAGCGATATTTATCGGGCAAATCTTTGGCTCGCACTTGCTGGCCCGGATAGAGAATATTCAAACGCTCCACTAAATTGGCCAGCTCGCGCACATTGCCCGGCCAGGCATAAGTGGCCAGTGCCGCGAGGGCACAGTCACTCAATTGGGCAACGCGCTGCCCGCCTTGCTGCAGGCGCTCGGTGGTGTATTTAACTAACAGGGGAATGTCGTCGCTGCGCTCACGCAGGGGCGGCACTTCAATGGGAAAAACATTGAGACGGTAAAACAGGTCGAGACGGAAAAAGCCCTCAGTAACGCGATGTTCAAGATTATGGTGAGTGGCGGCAACTACCCGCACGTCGGAGTGAATGGTCTTGCTACCACCAACGCGTTCGAAGGATTTTTCCTGCAACACGCGCAGCAGTTTCACCTGCATTTCGAGGGACATATCGCCAATTTCATCGAGAAATAGCGTGCCGCCCTCCGCCAGCTCAAAACGCCCTTGGCGAGCGGTAATAGCCCCGGTAAAGGCGCCCTTTTCATGGCCGAATAATTCAGACTCCAATAGATCCGGCGGTATGGCACCGCAGTTGACCGGCACAAAAGGGCGCTTGGCGCGTAGGGATTGGCGATGCAAGGTCTGGGCGACAACCTCCTTGCCCGTACCCGACTCACCGAGAATCAACACCGTGGCATCACTGTGAGCAACTTGTTCGATCAAACGCCTGACCTGCTGCATATCTCGGTTGTCGCCCACCAGGCGGTGTTGGCCGAGCACACCTTCAACTCCAGGGCGGGAAGAGGTATCGAGACTGTTATTCCGATCAAGAGACACATTGACTCCTTATATTATTAGGCATGGTCATCATTTCTACGGAGCGGTTCCAACTTGGCGCTGGGCAATACTGCGGCGATGCCGCCTAAATATAAACTTTTCTAAATCGTCCTGCAGGGCAGGGTTTAGCCCGACAAATCGCACCTGTACACGTTTGCTCGCACTGGCTGAGCCATCCTCCGCATCGGCCAACACCGCCACCCCATGAAACGTCAACGGCGATGGCAGCTCACTGCGCAGGTAAACCTCAATACAGACCTGTGCACCCGAGGGCGGGCAATCGTGCGTCACCCATTCGATACCCGTATGCCCCAGCCTCACTTTCGTTGGCGCTGGCAAGGTGCGCTGACTCGCCAATAACTCGCCGACTATCTCGAGTAAGAGGTTTAACTTGAGGTCGAGACGCTGCAACTCTGCAGCGGTTTGAGGAAGCTCCTCTCCGGCTTCAGGAGCACCTTCGTTCAAAGCCGCCAGGGCTTTGAGAAAACGGCTATTGTCTTCGTTGATCCTCACTAACTCATTATCAGCGGGCAGGCCGTCCACAACCCGCCAAACAAGAGAAATATTGCTCTCGTAATACAAGCCCTGAAAAAAAGAATCATTGTTCCCCATACTGGCACTAAGCTCCCGGCCCACAGGCAATAAAGCAGATCAGTTAAGACGGGTGATTTGGTTTTTCTTTTTATTTATCTAAGGCTTTAAAAGGCTATTTCTACGCCACAAAAGCCAAGCGTCAAAAAACCATCACTCGCCACTAAGAATGGGCCGGATAGGTTTTTTTTGCAATAGAAATGATGAACTTATTGAGTTTTGATTCGAACTTATTCAGCGCAAAAATACACTTTGCACTTAACCTTGAGATGAAGCTTGAAGTAAATCTTATAAAACCTTGTACGAGCCGTACCGCCGATCACAACAGGCCAGCCAGTGCTGGCATCCAGATACAGGAACGAAAAGAGGGACAACAGAGCTAATTACTTAGCTCTGTTTACTAACGCTCTGATAGGCACTAGCGGCGCTACGCCCGCTTTGCAAAGCCGCAAACTGCTGGGCACTCTCGCTGCGCGCACGCTGCACCATTCCGGTCAATTGATCGTTAAGCTGCATTAGGGCTTGCAGGGAATCATTGACACCCTCGGCCTCTTCCGCCGCAACGGGTTCTTTGAGGCTAGCCATCATGCCCTCGCGACGCTGTTTTTCAAGCTCGATAATCCCTTCCCAATCACCCCGCTCAGCGGTCTCGAGCATATTTTTCGACAGCGCAATGGCGTCCTGCAACTGCTGCTGGCGCTGAACACCAATAATCGGTAAATCACTCATTAGCTGGCCTCGCTATGTCTTGACGGCGCTTTTTTATACTCTTCTGGCATGGCATTCCAGCCCTGGGCAATTTCACTTAATAAGCTGGCGACCTCTTCCAATGCCTGAGTATTATCTTCCATATTGGCTGTCAACAGGCGGCCTTCCATGTAATTGTAAAGATCCTTTAGATTTTGTGCGACTTCGCCTCCCACACTCATATCCAGAGAAGAGCGGAGATTGTCAATAATATCGATGGCGCGGCCAATTTTCTCACCTTTCAAGGCGGTTTCCCCGCGCTCGATAGCACCCCGTGCCACGGCAATGTTGTCGAGGGCGCCACGGAATAACATGGCAATCAGCATATGCGGGCTGGCGTCGGTTATTGCACTTTGCGACTGCACTTTACGGTACTGGTTGATACTCATTTTTTTGCCCTCAACGTCGTATTTTTTACGTAATAGGTATTACGACTCATTATTTGTTTTTACCAAAAAATGTTGGCAGGTTCGCCAACTGGGTGGTTAAAAAATTGCCGGTGTTATTCAGGCTCGACAACAGCGCATCGAGGTTGCCAAACTGTAAGCGATAGCGTGTCTCCAAAGCCTCCATGCGCCGATCCAGCACCAGCCCGTCTTCATCGATTTTATCAATTCTGTCTTGTAAACCATCGAGACGCACTTCGAGGATATTATCGGCGCCGAGAAAATTATCGAGCAAGCTATCCAGACCATCGGCCAGGCCCCGAGTAAAGTTAACCGTACCCAACGAGCCCGTGCTGGTAGCCGTTATCAGCAAGGCCAGACCCTCGGCATCGGAACCTGTGGCCGCCGTCAAACGCTGGCCCACCCCGGTCGCACTCACGCCGCCGATAGTCCCTTCCACATCGACGCCATCCGTACCCGCTGAAACGCTAAAACCAAGGGTTGACGCTGTATCGGTGTCGACCTCTGTAAACTCCACTTGTGAATCTGAACCATAACGCTCGGAGGTAATAGAGAAAGCACCCGTGCCGCTGTCAAAACTTACCGCAACGGTAATCCCGCCAGCTTTGAACGTCGCATCGCCGTTAATCTTGGTTTGCAGCTCTTCAGCCAGCGCATCACCGTTGGCGTAAGTCGCCTGGCTAAGCGTAATTTCGCTGCTTTGCACACCATTTACTTTCAGCTTAAAGCTGTCGTTAAGGCCGGTAATATCCATAGCGGCGAGAAAACCCGCCGAGGCTGTCGCCGTATTCACGCCCTGGGTCGCCACCTGAGAAATTTCTACCGCATAGTCGCCAATCGCGGTTTTACTAGTCGACGAAATGTAGTTCACACCGCTGGCACTGGCCACTCCCTGTGCGGCAAACAGAGCAGACAGAGCATCGAAATCCTCCTCCAGCACTTTGTCGAGGTTGGCCTGATTTAAGCCCAGCTTGCCATCACTGTCCGTAGTAATACCGATACTGGCCAGGGTGTCGTAAGGCCCCACACCGCTGATTGCGGTATTTAACTCGCTGCGCAATCGACCACTAATACCGCGCAATGTCGCATCACCCAGCAACAAGCCTGCCTCTTTGGTCGCAGGGTCGTAACTGGAGAGCGCATTAGTCGTATCAATCAAGCCGTTATAGGCCGAAATAAAACCGTTTAAAGCACCTGTAATTGAAGCGGAATTCCTAGAAACATTGACATCCACCGGCACACCCGAGGTTTCTGCTTTCAATGTTAAATCGAGGCCATTAATCACGCTGCTAACCGTGTTTGACGCACTGGTCACTGGTAAACCATTAACCGTCAGGTTCGCGTCCTGTGCCGCCACCGTTTGGCTTAAATTCGTTGCCGATGCATTGAAGGCAAACGCGGAGAGACCCGCCGAGCCAGACTCTGTCACCGATACTTCAAGACTATTCTCGGCACCCGTATCTTCGGAGGCAAATAACAGGCGAAAACCACTGCCATCATTAATGATAGAGGCATTAACGCCGATGTCAGCATCGTTTACCGCATCGCGTATTCCCGCCAGGGTATTGTTACTACTGTCGATGGTAATGGAGGCCGCAGCCTTGTCAGCATTCAGCGTAAAGCCATTATAAGCCTCGGGGCCAGGATCCGGCCCGACATAGTCAGTGCTACCAAAGCGGAAGCTTAAAGTACCCTCACCCACCACATCAGTGGTTGCCGTATAGCTGCCCGAAGCCAGTGAGTGAGCCCTGGCCAAACTGTTGACCTCTATGGCATAGGAACCTGCGACCGCCGCGCTACCGGCACTAACCGTCAACACGTCACTATCGCTCACCGTGGCATTGCGGCCGTTATAGGTCGACAAACTTTGCAGTGAGCCCAGCGAAGACTGAAAGCTTGACAAGGCACCCTTTAAAGCACCAAAAGCGGATATCTGCCCCTGATACTCAGCCGAGGCTTTAACCAAACGATTTTCTGTGGGCGAGCGCTCGGCGGCAACCAGTTGGGTTACTAGACTCTCGATATCGAGTCCTGAGCCTATTCCGCTCGATGTAATTGCCATTTTATAAACCTATTAATTTACGGGCTTAGTGATTTTCGCGCTTAGTCATTTACCCAGCTACCTGCACCAGCTTTGCTTTACCGGACAAGCGATACACAAGCTAGTGAAACCTAAAACAAAACCAATGCTTATTTTGTTGTCGACCCACCTGAAGAAAACTTTAGCCCAATGCTCCCAGTTTTGCATCAAACATACCAATGCTTTGCACAAAACATACCAAACAAAAGAGAAGCAAGTACGTTAAAAAAAATGGGGTACAAACCTTTAAAGTCAGGCCGTGAGAACTATCAATCGAGGGGGTAGCAACTGGATAAGCGAAACAAACACATACCATAACGGCAAGGTGGCTCCACAATGCGGCAAGAGCCTGCCAGTGCTGGCGGTAAGAATGCCTACATTAACCGTTTTGGCCAGCAGAAAAACAAAGCTGGATTAAGCGTTGAACTAAAAAGGAGCTGCTAAAAGCCCTACTAGGCTTTGCTACTCACCAACATACCGGGCTGCAGGCCTTCGCTACTGCTCAGAGCTTCCTCCAGATGCGAGGCAATGGCCAGTAAATCTTCGCTGGGGATAGTGCGTATCTCTTCCCCCGACTCTTTGTCACTGACAGTGATAACTGTACGGCCCGTCTCCTCATGCTGAGAAAAGGCAATGGAGGTTTGTGACAAATCATTCAGCTTACGCAGGGTATCCTGAACGAGGTTTTGGTTTTGCGTAGCTTCGCCACCCGACGTGGCAACGGGTTGACTGAAGCTTTCCGCTTCAGCACTCGCAGCGACTTCTTTTACTGCTTTTTCTACGGGATCGGGTGCAGCCGCCTTTGCCCCTTGACTGGCAGCTTCAGCCGCTACCGCAGGACTCGAGCCCGGCCGCGTTTTATGCCCTGCGGAGGGCGCTAATGTGAGGTTACTTGTATCCATAATATTCACCTTGCGTCAAAACAGACGCACTAAGACAATATGCGCCAAGACAAAAACCGACACTGTGAATAACAGTGTCGGTTTAAGTGCCTAATGGCTGCGAGCTATAACGCTCATATCATTCCCTTTGCCCTTACTGCAGCAGGGAGAGTGCATTTTGTGGCAAGGAATTAGCCTGGCCCAAAATTGACACACCCGCCTGTTGCAGAATTTGCGCTCGCGTTAGCGCAGCTGTTTCAGCGGCAAAGTCAGCATCACGAATCCGGCTACGTGAAGCACTCAAGTTTTCACTGGTCGTTTGAATACTGGAAACTACAGAGTCAAAACGGTTTTGAATCGCACCCAACTGGGCACGGCTGCCGTTGATGGCGGTCAGCGCCGCATCCACCGAAGCAAGGGCCGTATTGGCACCCCCCACTGTCGAAATATCAAGAACAGAAACCGCTGTACCCGTCTGAGTAGCCGCTATCGTGCCAGCAGTTAAACCGGCATCACCAGGTGTAGCTCCCGCAACAACGATCGCCCCCGCAGTAGAAGACAAATCAAAAGTTCCGTAACTAACCTCAGTTGTAATTCCACTATTTGCAGCCGTAGCCCCCGTACCACCTGAGGTAACCGCAATATTTCGGCCGTCAGCAGCGGTCAGCACAATATCACCCGACACGAGCCCAGCGGTGACACCAGTAGCCGCTGAGATAGCATTAACAGCTGCGATCACATCGCCTTCACGGGTGGCTGCGTCTGCATCAGCAGCCAGTGCTCCAAGCTTAACGCCATTAATCGCGATATAGTCTGTGTCGTCACCAGCAATTGCATTCGCAAAACCTGTAGCATCAACACCCGTAGTCAAACTGGTATTAGCATTTACAGTAGCGGTGACATTAGTGCCGGAAGCAGCATTGATAGCCGCCGCAATCTCTTTTGCATCCTGCGTAGCTGCACCTATAGCCACATTGTTAAGAGTGAGATCAGTCGAACTCAAAGCACCTGCAACTCGACCGCTAGTAACGGTAGCACTAAGGGACGAACCCAGCGAGCTAGTTCGAGCACTAGTAATAGAGGAAATAGTTACCGTTTCACCGGCGTTGGCACCCACCTGAAACTGCTGAGCCGAGAAAGAACCGTCGAGGAGTTTAACGCCGTTAAAGGCACTGGTTGAGGCGACACGGTCGATTTCAGAGACCAGCTCTGACACTTCCGCCTGCAGTGCCGTACGGTCAGATGCGGAGTTAGTGGCGTTGGCCGACTGTACCGACAGCTCACGAATACGCTGTAGGTTATTGGTAATAGCGGCGAGATCACCTTCAGCGGTTTGCGCCAAAGAAATACCATCGTTGGCGTTTCGAGCTGCCTGGTTAAGACCACGAATCTGGGTGGTAAAGCGCTCTGAAATCGCAAGACCGGCCGCATCGTCCTTCGCGCTGTTAATGCGCAAACCTGATGACAAGCGCTGTAGGGATGTATTCAAGGAGTTCTGCGAAGTGTTGAGGTTTCGCTGCGCCGTGAGTGAGGGAATATTACTGTTAATAAACTGGGGCATTTTATGGCTCCTGCGCAAGCTCTCGACTTGCTTATTGACTGAAACACTTTGCTGTTTATGGCTGCCTTACGGTGTTGTGCTTGTTGCCAAAACACGATGTAAGTGCTGCCTCCGCAATAGTTATCGACAGGGGCGGGAGAATCTTTAGGACTTTTTAGGGAAATCTTCTGAAGCGAGAGGTTTTGTGATGTAGTTCTACTTTTGCCTGGCAAGCACGCCCTAATGAAGACAGAAACAGGTGCAAGCCTTGAAGTACGCGCTTAAGACAGGAGAAAATTTACGCAGACAGACTTGCCAGTGACTTAAAGAAAGTCAAACAACGAGAGACTTTGCACCTCAATAAACACTTTTTGTGCAGCTTCTAAGGATGTGGATTGCAAGCTGAGCCGACTAATGGCCTCGGCGTAGTCGAGGTCTTGCACTTGTGAGGCGGCATCTTTCATGCGCAGCAAAAAGTTTTCGTTAACTTCAACCTGACTATCGAGATTATTTAGCCGAGAACCGATATTGGAGCGAATGCGTAAAAAGTTGTCCAGAGCCCGATCAATATTATTCAAGCCCTCGTTCATGTCGTTGTGAAAGCTGGAGTTATCGGCAAGCTCGGTGGAGGGCGCCTCCAGGGCGGCAATAATGTCATTAAGGGTGGTAAACACATCTTGATTAACCGAGGGGCTAATCGTAAAGCTGTCACCATTGGCCGGCTCCCCATTAAGCACCATGACCGCGCCATTAAAATCGATGGACTCACCGCTGACATAGTTGCCCGAGGCCACCAGCGCCGCAGACGAATCGAGCACCTCATAGGTAACGGGGTCAGTAGGGGCGAGCTGAATAAAGTTGAGGGTGTAGGTATCGCTGACTAAGCTGCTGTCCTGGCTCAATGACTGCACTATTCCCGAGCCAGTGTTAGTGCTTGTATTGTCGACACTTAAAGTACCATTGCCGGTTTTAATTAACTGAAAAACATCAACCCCGGAGTCATTGATAGGTACAAGCGAGGAGGGGCCAACCTGAATGCGCCGCTGCCCCTGGTCGCCGTTATAAACCACGTTACCGCCGCTCATGCTAAATGACAGACTGTCGGTTTGAAAGCCGGAAAAAAGATAATCACCGCTGGCATTGCGTGTATTGGCCAGAGCCAGTAGTTCGTCACGCCGGGCCCGAACCTCGGTGGCGATGCCCTGGCGGGTACTCTCTGACTGGGTGTCATTATTGGCCTGAATCATTAATTCGCGCACCCGCTGCAGGACATTTTGCGCCCCGGTCATGGCACCCTCTTCGAGGGATAGTTCGGTGCGGGCAAACTGGCCGTTGCGCAGGTGCTGCTCGGCGGTGGCAATTTGCTCGTCAATATCAATAATTTTAACGGCCCCAGAGGGGTCGTCAGAGGGCGATTGAATGCGCTTGCCGCTGGCGATTTCTAGCTGGGTGCGCGACAGCCCCTCCTGTTGACTGAGGATTGCATTAATGCCCTGGCGGAAGATTTGTGTGGTTGAAATTGTCATAGTTCACTCACTTCGGGCACTGTCGGCTTAACGCCGTGTAGCCCCGAGAAGGGTTTGGAACAGGGTATCGGCAATGGCGACTAACTGAGCAGCAGCCTGGTAGGCCTGCTGTAGGCGTACCAGCTCGGCTGCCTCTTGTTCGAGGTTAACGCCCGATACCCTTTCACGGGCGGCAATGGCGTTATTCATCAAGCTGTCTTCGGCCTGTAAATTGGCCTGGGCCTGGCGAGTGGCGACACCGACACCACCAATCATGCCGCTGTAGGCCTCGCCAAAGGTTGCGCTGCTGCCATCAACCAGGCTCTGGCTTTGCATCGCCCCCAACAACAAGGCATTGCGGTTATCACCAGGGCCACCGGCGTTGGCCGACAAGGTAAACGTATCGCCATTATTGGGAAGACCGCTAAGGGTAAAACTGAGACCACCGGAACCGGCAAAAGTAAAAGTTTTGCCCCCACTCTCGGTGGCGGGGTCAAAGGCGATAGTGCCGCCCGGGCCGCCGACCACATCAAAACCCGGCACCCCGGCACCCAGGGCATCGGGGTTGAAAGTCAGGCTTATATCCCCCGCCAAAGGCAAGCCTACGGTGGAGCTAACAGCGAGGGCACCGACGCTGGCCGAGCCGCTATTGCTTAAAGCCTGGGAGGAAACCACTGGCCCCGCCGCCGCGAATTGGTCGGGGGCTGTTAATTCCAGACCAAATTGTCCGGCAGCACCGTAGACCGGGCGCAGTAAAAAGGTATCCCCCGCCGCTGGCGTACCACCAACACTAACCGTGATGCCATCGAGGGCAAAATTGCCCGCGACATCGCTAAAGAAAGCGCCATCGGAGGTGCGTGTCAGCCCCCACTGGGCGCCGTCGTACACCAGCAGGTAGTCAGTGGCCTCAAGGTCTGAGGTGCTGTCGATGGTCAAGCTGGCCGTCGCTACTGGCGCTGTTGTGCTGTTGTTAGCGGAGGCGATAACAGTGGGCGAGAGGGCATTAAAAAAGTCACCGCCGAGCTGGCCGTTTAAATCCATACCCAGCTTGTGCTGGGCATTGACCAGATCAGTCATAGCGACGGCAAGGCGACCCAACTCAGATATTGCCGGGTCGAGTACCCGCGAACGAAAGTCGAGCACGCCCTGTAATTCGCCACCGCTAATTTGCTGTGAAATAATTTGCGTGGAGCCACCCGGTTGGGCAACCCCCACTTCAAGACGGCTGGGGTAGATCGAGCTGCTCACAACCTCTAGCTGCTGAGCTGTACCGCCGATCACCAGGGGCTGCCCTTTGCCGATAAACACATTCACGGCGCCGTCGGTCTGCTCAAGGGTAATAATGCCAACTTTGTTCGACAACTGCATCAACAGGGCATCGCGCTGGTCGAGTAAATCATTAGGGTCGCCACCACTGCCCAAAGCCAGGGTAATGTCACCATTGAGCTCGGCAATATTAGTCGCCAGGCCATTAATTTCACCCACCGCCGAGGTAATGCGGTTATTGGCATCGCGCTCAAAGCCCAGCAAGCTGCTATTGAGCTGGGTAAAGCGGTCGGTGAGAATTTGCGCATCGGATAATAATATTTGTCGCGCCGACAGGCTGCCAGGGTCGCTGGCGACACCCTGTACCGAATTAAAGAAACCCTCGAGTGCCGGCGCCAGACCGTTGTCACTATCACCCACTAAACTATCAAGACCCGAGGCCAAGGATTCAAAAGCGCTTGCCATGCCGAGTTTGCTGCCCCGGGTGCGCAATTCGTCGACCACAAAACTGTCATAGGCGCGACGCACGGCGCCGACTTCAACACCACTGCCCGCATAGGAGTCACCGATCCGCTGGGCAGGTAGGGTCGAGAAATCGGCGATCTGACGACTATAACCCTCGGTATTCACATTGGCGATATTGTGCCCGGCAGTGCTCAATGCCTGTTGAATGGCGCCCAGGCCCGATGATGCTATACCTAATAAGTCTGCCATGGGCTTAGCTCCTGTCTCCGTGGCTTATTAAACCCTTCGCTAATATTGTTGGCTCAGCCCGGTCGAGCCGCTGCTTCACAGCGAGGATTTTTTCCGCATAAGCAGGGTCGGTGGCGTAACCGCTTTGCTGTAGAGCTTCGACATAGCCCTTATCGTCACTCGCGTTAAGAGCCTCGCTGTAGCGCGGTTGTTCGCTGATGAAACTGACATAATCATCGAAGGACTGCTGCAGTGAGCTATAGGCACGAAAATCAGCGCGCTCACGCAGAGCGACACCATCGCGATATTCGAGGGTCGCGGTGCTGGCTTTATCGCCCTGCCAGCTGGCATTGGCCTTAATGCCAAACAGGTTGAAACTACTACCGCCTTCGTTGCGCGGCATGACTTTCTGGCCCCAGCCGGTTTCCAGCGCGGCCTGGGCGATGAGCAGGTTTTCACTGACACCCAGTTTTGCTGCTGCGCGCTGGGCGTAGGGGCGCAGTTCATCGGCAAAGGCTTCTGGGCTGACCGGCGCCCAGTTGCCAGCCGTTGGCGAGCTAATTTGCTGCTCAGTGCTCTGCTTGAGCGACTCTGTATTTAAGGTGTTCCTATCGATGGCAAGCGGGCGCTCGATGGCAAGAGGGCGCAGAGCGGCAAATGGCGAGCGCACCGGCATTTGCAAGGGTGCCCTTTGTTGCTCCCCCGGCGCATTAGCAGCAGATGCACCGCCTTGCATACCACTCATCTGGCGCTCAATGACCTCAGCCAGGCCAATGCCTTTACCGTTGGCGATATTGAGGGAGATTTGCTGGTCGAACATGCCTTCATAAAAGTCAGATTGCTCGCTGTCGAACAAGCCGCCTTCGGGCACGGTGTCACGCATGGCCTTGAGCATCATCTGCACAAATACGGATTCAAGCTGTTTGGCGGCACCCGACAACGCCTCGCTATCGCCATCGCGGGCCTGGGCGCGCATCTGCTCGAAGCCTTCAAAGCTGTGATAAACCTGCTGGGCGGCAACGGGCGAACTGGCAAGTGATTGCATAGCCATGACTTGCCCCTAGATCACAATCAAGTCGGCGCGCAGGGCACCGGCTTGTTTGAGGGCTTCGAGAATCGACACCATGTCACCGGGGGCTGCACCGACGTTATTGACGGCTCTGACCAGATCTTGCAGCGAAACACCCGAACTGAGCACGAACATGGGATTTTTCTCCTGAGTGATGGCCACCCCCGAACTCGGTGTCACCACCGTATCGCCACGACGAGCAAAGGCTTCGGGCTGGCTGACATCGAAAGATTCCGACACCGAAACGGTGAGGCTGCCGTGAGCCACCGCAACAGGCGTTACGCGCACATGGCTGCCAATGACAATAGTGCCGGTGCGAGCATTAACGATCACCCGCGCCGCGCCCTCGCCAGGTTCCACCTCAATGCTCTGCAGCATGGCCAGAAAAGCCACCTTCTGACCCTGATTGACCGGTGCCCGCACTTGAACAGATGAGCTATCGACCGGCAGGGCGGTACCAGCGCCAACCACGGCATTAATTTTCTCCGCGACACGCATCGCGGTAGTAAAGTCGGGAGTATTCAAATTAAGCGCAATCGGCCCCGCCTGGGAGAAAGGGGTCGGCACTTCGCGCTCGACGGTCGCGCCATTGGGGATACGCCCTACGCTGGGGATATTGACGGTGACACTGGTGCCGTCACCACCCTCAGCGCCAAAACCACCAACCACCATATTGCCTTGAGCGATGGCGTAGGTCTGGCCATCGGCACCTTTCAGGGGTGCCATCAACAAACTGCCGCCACGCAGGCTTTTCGCATTGGCGATGGAGGACACGGTAATATCAATCGTCTGGCCCGGCTTGGCAAAGGGTGGCAATTCGGCGTGGATCATCACTGCCGCGACATTTTTCAGCGAGGGGTTAACACCCGGTGGCACAACGACACCAAATTTAGACAGCATGCTTTTTAAGCTCTGCACAGTAAAAGGTGCCGAGTTAGTCGAATCACCGCTGCCATCGAGGCCAATGACCAGACCGTAACCCACCAGGTGGTTGGAGCGCACACCGGCAATGGAGGTAATATCCTTGATCCGGTCTGCCGCCACAGGCAGCGCCGAACAGAGCAAGAGCACCGCTATAAAACAAACAGAGCCCAGTCGCTTAATATTTTGCATAAATTCGAGTCGCTGCAACATAATCATTTACTCCTGCTCGCCAAACCAGCTGTCAAATGCACGGGTGCCAAAAGGGTCATTGTCAAAAAGGCCACAGCGGGCTCATAAAGAAACGGACGACCCAGCCGGTGACATTC
>CAYWXW010000057.1:0-21063 GCA_964462265.1 uncultured Porticoccaceae bacterium
AATCAGCGGCACAACCATCTGCACGAGGGAGACCAGGAAGGCCAGGATGAGGGCGAAATGTCCGAGTTCTGTGATCATGTCGCAGACTATAGGGCGCATGAAATTGCGGGCCAATCGAAATCGGCCCGCGCCGGCAGTGTCATCGGTCGAGCCATCATCAACCACGATAATTTCCTCTGCCGCCAGTGTCTGCGCCAACAAACTATTCACCGTATCGGCAATACAATCGGCTTCGTTGTAAGCAGGCACGATAACGGTAACCGGGCATAAACTCTTGCCAGAAAGTACGGTTTCAATAACTGTTTCTACATTGTCGGTGTCGGGCTCAAGGTTTTGCTGGTGTTGAGAAGGCAGGCTGGTGTCGAGCATAGGTGGCGTCAAAATACAGGCTATTGGCTGAGCAGGTATTTTAACCCATACACCCCAGGTTATTACTTTGATCCGTAAAAGACCCTATTCAGCTAGTTAAGTGCTTTAGCCGTTCGGAGGCGATGCAGGTCAAACACTGTTCAAAAATAGTATTGCTAGGAAAATTGGGCCTTAACAAATGAACTTGAAAACTCTCTGTTTTCAGTAAGCTCTAATAAAACGGCGCTGTCTTTATCGAGGCTTAGTCGCAACCTGCCACCAAGCTCATAGGAAGTCTGGGTGACGCCCTCGACATATTGCATCAGCTCAGCATGTAAACCGGCTTTCCACTTATCGGTCAAGGTATAGATGATTTGGGTAGTGGCCACAAAACCCAGCGCTGCACTGCCATCAAATTCATTGGCCAGCAGCAACTGGGTGTCGACAAATACCGACACCGCCACGGCATTAGCGAGTTGATAGCTGAGCCCGCCAGCCATCTGAAAATCAACGCTTAGAGGGCGTTCATCGTCATCAAATTGGTAGCGGCGCAGCGAGGCAGAGGCCTTCCAGGAAAAGGGCCGAATAAAGTAGTTACGGGCTGGCGCTGAAATGATATCGACAAAATCTATCCCTTCAAATTGCCAATTATTCTCTTCGGGGTAAAAGCGCAACGAGGGTGCTATAAATGCCAATTGAGCACCTTCTATAAAGCCACCATCGGGATCATATAAATCGTGGTAGGCCCAGCGGAAGTCAAACTGCGAGTACTGTTCGGAGTCCTCACTGCCATAACGCAAACCCATACGGCGACTGCGGTGCCCCTGATCGGGACGAAACGCTGGTTCTGCTTTCAGCGGCTCTGGTAATTCAACAGCCATATTGCTGCGCGCCGTTAACAGCCGATGCTGCCTGTTTGCGAGAACGTCGCGGCGATCCTCCGCGATGGCAGCATCAGGAGCCACGTCAAAAACATCCTGTGCCTTATGACTGCTCGCCTGTCGGTAAGAAAGGTAGTTCGTCGCTAGCTCAAGAATTGCTGCCTGTGCATTTTCAGTTTTATTAGCGAACACTGGCTCATGCAATTTCAATTCACCGAGGGCCAGAGCTTTAGCTACTTTTTGTTCGGGCAAATTCAGTGCCTCGGCGCGCGCCTTGATATTCTCTCGCAGCGACGGCCTATAATTGACTTTTTTTAGCAAACCGGGCGCGCTACTTATTGCTCGGACAGTATCGGCGGGTGTCGCATCCCAATAAAAACCCTGAGTTAAGTTCAGACCTGGTCGCGCCACTTCAAGTAAAGCCAATAAATGGTAGGAACAATTTTCATCAATAAAGTAATAATCAAAATAGGCCGGCAACAACTCCCATAAATGCAAGAGCATAAAATTAACTTCGGCTGGGCTATAGTTAAGTTCATATTCCCACAAATCGCGGTTTTCAATATCGCTGTAGGCCTTAACACGTTGATAATAAGGTGCAAGGGTAAAGCGCCCAGGGTAACCACCAAAAATCCCATTAAATGCAAACCCTAAACCACGCCCCTGATCCGCATACGCGGCAAAGTTGACTGTCCAGGCTAGCAGGTCTGGTTTTTTATCGGCCCTGCGATCCAGTCTTAAAAAGGTATGGCCAAACATCGAGGCTGGACTATTTAATACCGAAACGGGAAAAATCAAGGTTAGACTATCGGCATCCAGCTTTCGCAACCAATTATTTAAATCGCTGCATTGATAATCTGGCAAAGTATTTTTATCGATATCCAGCACTTTTCGCAACCATACCAATCTGGCGGGGAAGCGACAGGCGACAATTTTATTATTATTTTCTGTGACAGAAAATAATTTCTCTAAGGTGGCTTCCAGCTCAGCCTGGGCTGATGTTTTGCCCTGTGGCGATAGAAAAAAACGCGGCTCATCAACCAGGCTTGTTTGCCGCGAGCCCAGTAATGCAGGTGGTAAATGCATCAGCGCTCGCCACTCGGGGCGCAGCCATATTTTCTCAGCTCTAGCCTTGTGAATAAAAAAAGTCAGTGCTTTATTTTTTTCACTAACTGTAGCGCCTGCTCTAACGGCTGCAGGCAATGTCAATAGCACTGCCAGTAGGGCAGTCATTACGACAGATTTAAATAACAATACGAGGGATTAAAACGAGTTATCAACGAAAGAAGGCATGAACGTTCTACGCTAGAGCGTGGAACAATACACAATTAAATGTTTGCCCCAGTCATTTCTTGCGTTAAATTAACGACCAACTCTTTAGCTGTCGTTTCTGGTGACACGAAAAGCTGGGTAAAATTGTTTTTGGTCATGGCATAAAACTGTTCTTTATCCACCTCGCCTATAGCTAACAAAGCCGCCAAACTAACCAGATACTCGCCTTGACCCACTGACATATTAGAGCGCAACTGAGAAAAGTTAGCCGTCACAAACTCCTCAACTGTTTCTTCTTTCTTTTCTTCGTCATCATCTTCATCATCCAACGTGGTGCTAGACGTTAAATCAGATGAGGCATCCGTGGTCTGCCCTGTGGTGCCCGAACTGGCATCGGTAGGTGCTGTCGTCACGGAACACGACGCTATCAAACAAGCGCCCATTAAGGCTGCAATAGCGAAATAAAACGATCTATAAAACATACGCTTGTTTCCCATTTTATGTGTAGCATCCATTTTCATATTACCAGCCCGCGTCTTTCAAGCACTGGTCCGTTAGCGGCTAGCGCGTCCATCTCAGACTAGCGGCGTACTTTCAGGATCCAGCAAGTCGCGAACTGTTGAGTATAATACTCTGCAATTATGGTGCTTGTGTAACATTTACGCATTGCAATTGCCGATCAACTTTATCGAAATTTGGTTGCTCGACAAAAACATTGGCCAGTAGGGTTTTTATTGCTGGATATTCTTTGCACACCATAGAGGCAAGCTGATAGCCATTCATGCCCGGCATAATTAAATAGTGAAGAATTACTTATTCTTCACTATAGCGTCTCATATAGCGATGCCCTTTAGCGCCCCAAGCGCCGAATCGCCGCCTGAGTTAAAAACTTCTCATAAAGATTATCTTCATTGACACTGGTTTTATAGCCGCCTGATATTTCTTTAACCTGTGCCAACCTGGCCATACGATCAACTTGAATATTGTGGGCGTGCACTCGCGTCCATGAAGCGTAGGGGTGCTTACCATCATAAACGGTGTTTTCACCATCGGTATAAAGCGATGCGGCACCGTCAAAGGAGCGGAACATTTCACCTCGCCGGTCGTAGGACACCATTGCCAGTGGCAGCAGTGTGCGGGCATCAAACCAGACGCGCTTTTTACTGATCGGTGCGCGGGGGAATTTAACCGGCTCGGCCTCGACCACTATCGCCTCGGGCACCAGTTCGACATCCATATCCCAAAAAGTATTACCCTTGGGGCCGCCGTGGGTCGTGCCCTCCCAGTTATCATGTTGCGAATTCCAACTGCGAGAAATAGCCGCGAGGGTCGGGCCGCGGCCAACCACTTTGTAATTGCCCCAGGTGAGGAAAGGATCACCTGCCGTCCAGGCATCGGAAAGATAGAGGGTGGAGCCGGGAATCATCGGCTCAAAACGTTGATTGGTAGGAAAGCGCCGCACTCGTTTAAAGGCCGGTAGGTAGCCGCTCAAATCGGGGAAGCGACGCTGATCATAGTGCCAGACATTTAAAAATGAGGTGCCAGCAATATCGTTGGGGCTGACAAAAAATACCGATTGATAACGCAATTTGTCTTCGTGGCCGGGCCAATAGGGTTTTGGCTCAATGACGGTTCTAGCCACTGGCGACATCTCGGCCCAGCCCAGTTCGTAGTTGTATTCAATATCACCACTGGGGCCGATATCTTCTTCTTTGATCGCATAAAACGAGGCATCGTGGCGGCCCCAGCTCAGGGTAAGACCTGCGAAAACCTCAAGGGCAGTTGTCGGGTTGGGGAAGGGATTACCGCCTATCCAGGGCTTGCCTTCTTTGGTGACCACATTGCCATTGGCGTCGAACATTGCCTTGCCGTAATTGCGCAATGTCGCCTCGTTATACTCCCAGGCGCTGAGTTTCATAATGTCGGTAGTGGTGTCGATCATGCGCATTTGCCGGCCCATTTGCGCAACCTGGGTATAGCGGATGGGATCGAGGAGATCTTTTACATGCTCAACATTATCGGCAGAGATCGTATCGCCAGTACTGATTTTGCCCTGGGTATAGCCCTCGATAGACATCAGTTCGTCGGGGTAGACGCCGCTAATATCACCGGTATCGGCAATGGCCTGCCACAGTGGCGACAACACCCCCGTTGCCAGTACACCTTTACTTAATTGGCCAAGAAAATGGCGGCGCCCAAAATTAAAGTCGTACTTACGAATTCGCATGATTATTCCTATTTTATTATTGTTTACAGCCCCATTTGTTCACGCGTTTATCCAATTCAGCCTGCTCAATATTATTCATCAAGTGGCGGTACACAGCAGATCTAGCCAGTATTTTACACAATGCTGTCGTCTCGTCTTTGACCGGTAAACTGGCCGCATCATTCTCTTGAACAGCTCCACTTTGAGCCGCTCCACTGTTTTGAGCTATAAGAGCAAGACTACGCCGCTGCATGGCATCGCGCCAGCGCGTCGAACCCTCAACCTGGCCCCGAGTGATTTTTGCCCAGGCCCGCTCGGCTTCAAACCAGCGCTGTAATTGCTCAGCGCTTTCAGCGTAGGCCATCCAGGCATTACCCGAGTCTGGAAAGTCAGCAATCAATTGCTGAGCAATGGCGTAGGCCCGCTGCGTCTGGCCAAGAGCATTGGCGGCGCGTATTTGTAGCAAGCGCAACTGCCGTTGATCCTGTGGTTGGCCGGCGAGAGCTGGGTAAAAAACATCGCCAAGCTCTAATACCTGAGCGTAGCTTCGCTGCTGTTCTTTAGCCAGTAAAAACTGATAGACCTCTTTTTGCGCCATGGCATTGGCGGGCTGATGGGCCAGTGCGGCGATAAATGCAGGTAAACCTTTACCCTGCTGATATTGGTCGAGCTTGTCACCCCCCTCTTCACCTAATACCGCTCGCATCTGCAGTGAAACCGCTTTAAACCAGGGCTGTTTGCGTTTGGCTCGGGGTAAATCAGCCAATGCCGCCAGCACTTTTTCGGCCTCATCGCGCTGGGTCTCAAGCTCACCACTCACCACTGCTCGATTAAAAGCATTAACCGCACGCTGAATTTGCGTCAGTGCAATACTGCCTTTTAATTTTTTATTCTTCTGCGCAGCTTTTAAATGACGCTTTGCCTTTTGCGGATCATCACTTAATTGGGCAATTAATAAATGCGCACTGCCAGCATCGGCATCGTTCGGGTTTAAACGCAGAAAGTATTCCGCTTCGCCTAGCACTCGCTGTCGGTTTGCACTGTTGTCACGGCGTTGGTAGAGGGCCTGGGCAACGAGAAACTTTAACTTGGGCAGGGCTTGAGCCACGGGCTGGGGCAAGTCAGTTTGATGCTGCAGATTTTCCACTTCTTTTAGCGCATCTCGCGCCATCTGTATCTTGAGCAATGCAACCGCGTAGTGGTATTGCAAGACGCGAACATTCACCCCTAGCTCAAGGCCACCCTGCTGGCGAAACGCCTGATATTTCAGCACCGCAGTGTCGTACTGCTGCCAGGCATAGGCGTATTCACTATCGACATAGAGGGTTAAAAGGCCGATATCATGGCCGGCAATTTCATCGCGATAAGACAATATTCGATTCAACAAAGCATCGTTCAAATAGCCCAGTTCAATCACGCGCTTCAAGCGCGCTGCTGCCTCAATGGCACCACTTTGAATATCGCGCTGGCGCTGTAGAAGCATAAAGGCCTGCTCCTGATAAACACGTGCCGTAGTCGGTGTCAGCGGTTCATCCGACATCGGAGCCAAGCTGGGTAGCTCACCCTTGCGGATGGCCAGTAGAGTCAGTTCCGTTTCGGCCCGCACACGCGCCGGGTTGTCTTCATCACCTGCCAGGGCCAGCACTAAACGACGAAAACGCTGCTCGGCCAGCTCATCATCGCCCTTTGCCTGTGCAACATAAGCCATGCCCAGCCAACTGCCGTAGACAATACCCGGATAGAGAACGCGCACCGATGAACTTTGAAAGCCGTGCTCGGCTTCATTCAGCCACGTGACCTGCTCGCGCTGCCCTTCATAGGCATGGGCGAGGCCCAACTTGCCCCAGGCCTGCCAGTAATTAAACGCTGACAGGGCATAGTTAATATCGTGCCAAACGTCGGAGCGATAGAGTTTTTCCAGCGCCGCTTCCCGGTCACCCGTGGCCTGTTCAAGATCGCGCACTTTCGCCCGACAGCGCTTGAAAAACCCCTCGCCACGTTGCAGCAAATATTCAAAGTCAGCCTGACTTGCGCCCTGCTCCTGTGCTCCCGCCACCACATTACCGTAGGCATCGGCAGCGCTAACAAAGGATTGGGTATCGAGACTCGCCAATTCTTTTTCAAGGTGGCGGTGAATGTTATCGAGTAGAGCCTTGCTTTGTGCAGGTGTCGTCACCTCGGCAGATTGTGTCAGTAACGCAGTTAACTGGCCGTCCTGTTTGCCTGCCAGCGAGATAGCGGGCAGTAACAACGCAAGCAGCATCATGCTCGACGCAGCACCGCGAATCAGTCGGCCAGTACTCACGGGCAACAACATTAAAAGCCCTCCAGTAGCAGGGCCATTTCACGAGCGAACTGTCCGCCCATAATTAGCGATACTAACTGGCGGGTGATATGCACATCGCCATCGAGGGTAGAGGCCACACCGCCACCGGCTTCGGCCATTAATTGATAATCGAGCATCGCCGTGGCCGTGTAGAAGGCACGATTCACGGGGCGACCGAGCTTGGCTTCGAGCACCGCCGGGTTGGCATGGTGGCTGACGTCAAGCGTCGAGATCTGGCCGTGGCCACTGGCGAATTCGCGGTTAACCGCTAATAAACGACTAAAAGTATCTTGATGGGGCGGCGCATCGCCGATCAGTACAATGACTTTTTTCGCACCCAGTCGCCAGCCACTTTTTTCTGTGGCGACAAGCATGCCTTCGTAAACCGCCTCCTGCATATCGCCGCCACCCTCGGCACTCAACTGGTTTAAAAATCGGCTTAACTTATTGAGGCTGAAGGTCAGCACCTGGTGGCGAGTAACATAAGACGGCGTCCCCACATCGCGATAAGCCACCACGCCAAAACGAGACACCGGCACCAGGGTGCGAATCACGTCGACGATATCGACAATGCGCGCCTGCACCTCTTCGATCACCCAATCCATGGAACCAGTGGAATCAACCACAAACACCACGTCGAGGCCGGTTTCGCGCAAACCCTGCACATAAGCGGCAAATTGATTGGTCGACTGACTCAAGCCAGTGCCGACACCTGTGCCAAAACCGGCAAGCCCATCACCCCCCGTAGCTACCGTGTTTGATAGTAGAGGGGCAGAAAAACCGCTGGCACTTTGCCCTCCGGCCGCAGCTTCCATCGCCAGATTAACTTCCGGGGGCGGTGGCGCCAGCGCCGATGTGGCGACCAGTACCGGAGGCGGTTCAAATTCAATGGCCTCTTCAAACACCAGCTCTTCTTTTTCTTCTTCTGGCTCGGCAATGTCGAGCATGATTTCAATTTCTTCAACACTGTTCGAGGTTGACGATTCGGGGGTAATAATGTGCAGAGAGGCCTGCCAGGTCAGCACTAAATGAATCATCAGGGAAACCAGCAGCAACGCCAGCCACAAAGCAATCGCTTTAAGGCGACCACGCAAGAGTGCCACTACAGCGTACCGGGCTTATTGACGGTGACCAGTGCCACCCGCGTGACTTTGAGCAGACGCAATTCGTCAATCAGGGGAATGATAATGGATGCGGGAGTTTGGCCATCGGCCCGCAAGCTGACGCGAACGGGGACTGGCTGCCCCTCGGCCTGTACCTGGCTGGCCCAGTTTGACAACGTTGTCGTTTCGCCTCGCCACCACAATTTACCATCGGCCGTTAACGACAACTCCTCGGCCTTTTGCGTCAGTACCTCGCTACTGGATTCGGGGGGTGCGACGTCCTTCATGTAGGTTTCGCTAAAATTGCCAACGACAATAAAAAACAGCAGCAGCAAAAACGTCATATTAATAACGGGCAGCATATTGTCGTCAGACCGCTTCTTTTTATCGTGCTCGCTACCGAGATTAAACATGGCTAATCTCCCAGCGCCTGAATTTGCACCCGAGGCAAAGACTGGGCGCGCAGCAGATCCATCGCCTCGACCAAAGTTTGCAGGGCCACGCTGTCTTCGGCTTTGAGAATAACGGCGGTTTCTGCACTCAATTGCTCGCGCACCAGCCACGGCGTGAGTTCTGCCAGTGCCATCGACTCGCCGTCTATCCACAATTTACCACCGGGAAAAACCTGAATACTCAGGCTCTCACCCTCGGCGTGACTCGCCTTTGTAGGCTCATCGGGCACCTTAAAAGCCACCTCTCTGAACTGTACAAAGCTGGTTTCAAGAATAAAGAAAACCAGCAAAATAAAGACGAGGTCAGCCAGTGGCGTCAGGCTAATGCGACGCAGGGCTTTGCGGTGGTGGGACTGCAAATGCATATCGAGGCGACCCCTTGCAGCTGTGCTTAAGGCTTGTCGTAGAGTTTGACGGTAAAGAGCCGCGTCAGCTGGTCTTCCATACTGCGGCGAATCGTCGTGGCGTGGCTGTCGAGCATGTAATAAATTAGCGCGAAGGGAATAGCGACAGTCAGGCCCACAGCAGTGGTCATCAGCGCCTCCCAAATACCACCGGCCAACGCACCGGTGTCACCGCCACCGGCCTGGTTGGCCAGGCCACGAAACACATCGATCATGCCCAGCACTGTACCGAGCAAACCGAGCATGGGCGATAAATAGGCAATTTGTTCAATAAAACCATTCATGCCATTAACACGGGAAATAATGTGCTGGCCCTGACGATTTAATTCTTCACGAATCGCAGTTTGATCTTTTTCACCTTGATCCAGCCAGTCAATACCTTGCCCGAGCATGGCGGCATAGGGGCCTGGGTCTTTGCTTAAGCCATCGCGGGCTTGTTGCTTGTCGCCATTCACCCACAAATCTACCGAACTCTCGATGTGGCGAATCTTCGCCAATGAATAATGGCGATAATGAAAGAGTTTGAAAAAAACCAGGCTTAAACCAACAACCGAGAGGCCGATTAAAACAATAACGACGGGGCCGCCTTGTTCAATTAAATCTAGGTTCATACTGCATCCTGCTTTAAATATTGTAATTTTTATCTTGCTGACAAATAGCCTCTAGCTAACAACTTAGAAGAACGGCTACGGCTTTATACTAACAGCAAGTACAGTAAATTCACCAAACATAAAAGGCTAACAATACTTTTATTCTAGCTCTCGTTTGTCGAGCGTGGCTTGCGGTTTTTAGGTGCCGGTAAACCTGCGCATTCCGCTGGCAGGTCGCGCTTGTACTTTGGTAGATCAGGATCCATCGCCACCGAGGCTTGAGCAAAATCGACCCAGGCATCGAGGCTCGGCACAAAGTGCTCGGGGTGGTCGAGGGTCGCCGCATACACCGGCCGCATCGATTTAATGCGCGTGGTGCGGGCAAAAACGGTAGTGCCACACTGGGGGCAAAAGCCACGGTTGACCTGATGACCACTGTCCCCTGGCGCTGCATATTCCGTGTAGTCGCCACTAATTTCCAGCGCCTCAGTGGGCACCAGTACAACGCCGGCAAAGGCACCACCGGTGCTATGCTGGCAGGCCCGACAGTGGCAATTGGCCTGCCCAAAAGGTTGGGCTGTAACGGTATAGCGAAGGGCGCCGCAAAAGCAGCCGCCAGTAAGGGGGATTTGCATGGTGCTAACTCCTGTTCATTATTATTGTGGGCTATTAAACGTGGCCCTATTAAAAGTAGGCTGGCTCATTTATAGATAAGTAGAACAGCGCCCCTCAATGAGATCGCGCTTATTCTCCAGGGTCTCAATGAGAAAATCACGGCACACCCGCACCCGGGCAGTGGAGCGCAGGTCGGCGTGAATCAACACCCACAAGCCCCAACCCAGTGATGCCACATCGAGTTTGAGCCTAAACAAACCGGGGCAGACATCGGCCACCCAACAGGGCAGTCTCGCAACACCCAGGCCCGCTTTAACAGCAGCGCGCATCGCGGTGACATCATCGACACGTAGGACCACTCGCGCATCGGGAAAGTGCTGCGCTACCCATTCGGGCAACACCACCTCATCACGCCAGAGTATGACCTCGGGGCGGCGCAACTGACGCTGTTGATAATTCTCAGAGGTATAAATAGCCGAATCCAGATCCGCCACCTTTTTGCCCACCAGATGATCCGGCGGTTGCGGTGTCCCCCGAATGGCAATGTCGGCCTCTCGCGCCGATAAATCGCGCACATCGGCGGTGACAGAAAGCTCAAGATCAATTTCAGGGTAGCGCTCACAAAAATCGTTCAGCGACGGTATGAGCAGGTCATTGACCGTACTGTGATAAGCCGTGATACAAAGCCGGCCCTGCAAGCGCGTATCGCGGCCAAACAGCTCTCGCTCGACAATATGGGTGCGTTCTTCAATCTCCAGGGCATAGCGATAGATATTCTCCGCCGCCTGGGTCATTTCATAACCCTGGGCCAGGCGCTCGAATAAACGCACATCATGCTTCTTTTCATAGGCATTTATGCGGCGAGAAACGGTGGAGTGATTGACACCCAGCTCCACCGCTGCCCCAGAAACCGTGCCATTTCTCGCCACTGCGAGAAAATAGCGCAAATCATCCCAATCATTCATTCGTGCATTATTGCACAGGTAGTTTGCACTTTGTGTGAATTTACACAAAGGGGCCTCAGGCGTAATCTTCTTTCCAAGCCAGAAGAGAGCCTCTCGCACTGGTCAACGCAAACCAACCGACGAAGGAAGAAATCATGTCTACTCAATGTCAAACACAAGCGTGTAAAAAACGACTCACTGCCAGTATTACAGTAGGCATTGTCGTTCTCGCAATAGCCCTGGCAGAGCTAATACAAATAGCCCAGGTGAACACGCCCTTTCTATCCACGCCAACACCTTTTTAGGCGATGCTATTAAAGACTGCCCGCTGCAGCCCAACGAGAAGAGAGACAGCGCAAAGACCCACCCACCGGCTGTGTCGCCCTTAAAAGAAAATGGCGACACAGCAAACGCTGCAAATTCACCCTGCTCTGTTACTGCCAAGCGTGTTTCAAATAACTCGAAAGACTGCGTCGCATAACACTAAACCATTTGGTATTTCATTCATTTTTACTATTATTCGACGTGATGCAGACTGCATCTAAGGCTATAAAACACCACCCAAGAAACCCGGAGGGTATTTGTATGTCATTCAAGCACGATCTACACTCTTTATTACACTGGCACCCTGACTGGCACTTCAACTGGCACAGAAAGACACATGCCAACTGGTTGTTGATCGGTTTTCTACTGGCTTCCGCAGCCGCTGTCGCCGTAATAAAACACCAAAACCTTGCAACACCCTTTCTGTCATCGCCAGCGCTTTTTTAGATAGCGGCTTATTAAAGCGTCCCAAAATATCAACAAACGCTATTCTTATTCTGCTGCAACCTCTCTGAGGCGGCAGCAGAATTTTTAAGGGCTAAACACGCGCTCCAACCATCTATATTCAACACCCTAGCCAGGCAATTTCAAAATCGCTTTGGCCAAAATATTACGCTGCACCTGACTACTGCCGCCATAAATAGTGGAGGGCCGCGACAGGTAGTAGGTATTGACGGGCTTATAGGATGTACCGTCAGACAGGGGGATCACTGACTCCGTGCCAGCGAACTCAGCAGAGGCATCGAGGATTAAATCCGCCACTTGCTGAAACATCTCCGTCACCGCCAGTTTCAAGATAGATATTTCCGGGCCCAGCTGCTCACCGCGACGCATCACTTCTAGCATGCGTATATAAACGGCCACCGAATCTTCAACATCCATATGTAATTTGGTGAAACGTTCTTTAAACACGGGGTCGTCAAACAGGCCGAATTCATTAGCCATTGCCTGCAAGCGCTGCAGGGGGAATTTCGCCAGCTTGGGGCTACCGAGCAAAATACGCTCAGCGCCCAGCAAAGCCTTCGCCATGGTCCAACCCTGATTCACGGCACCGACCATATTGCTGCGTGGCACTCTTACGTCGTCGAAGAAGACTTCGGCAAACTCCGAATAGCCACCGATATTGTCGATCTCACGTACAGTAATGCCCGGCGTATCCATGGGCACCAGTAAAAAGCTAATACCTTTTTGCTTCTTCGCCTCTTTATCGGTGCGCACCAGAAGGAAAATCATATTGGCCTGTTGCGCCATGGTGGTCCAAATTTTTTGGCCGTTGACGATGTAGTCATCGCCATCAAGCTCAGCCGACATGCGCAAGCTGGCAAGATCGGAACCGGCACCCGGCTCAGAATAGCCCTGACACCAAATATGCTCACCAGAGAGAATCTTCGGCAGGTATTGCGCGCGCTGCTCATCGGTGCCATAGCCCAATAACAGCGGCCCCAACATGGTGACGCCAAAACTGGGAATAATAAAAGCGCCAACGCGGTCGAGCTCTTCAGAGAAGATAATTTGCTGGTAGGGACTGAGGCCCATGCCGCCATGCTCAGTCGGCCAACCCGGTGCCACCCAGCCCTGCTGGTTGAGCTTTTTTTGCCAGCCCATGGCCTGATCAAAATTCAGACGCCGGGGTGGAAAGCGCATTTCTTTGGGAAAGTTTGCCTCAAGCCACTCACGAACGTGGAGGCGAAATGCCTGGTCATCCATTCTTAGCTACCTGTTGTTATTAAAATAAGCTGTTAGAAAACGGCGGGGCGATTCTGCACCCGCCGCTATTTATCGAGCAATCAGCTCGGCAGCTTCAATACGGCTTTCGCCAAAATATTGCGTTGAATCTGATTACTACCGCCATAAATAGTGGTTGGGCGAGCACCAATAAATTCACCCGGCGCACTGACCGCTGTGTCGCCTGTGGGAATAGCATCGGAGACACCACAGTTTTCGCCAGCCACGTCGAGCATTAAGTCAGTAATGCGCTGCTGAGTCTCGGTATTCCAGATCTTCAACATCGACACTTCAGCGCCAATTTTGCCGCCGCGTTTCAGCACTTCGACAAAACGCATATAAGCGGCAGCAAGATCTTCAATCTCCAGTTTGAGCACGGTGTAGCGCTCGACAAAGAGAGGGTCGCTAAACATGTCAGCACTTTCCGCCAGCGCTTTGAGGCGATTCATCGCCAGCGAGGCCATCTTTGGGCTGCCGATAAAAATGCGTTCGTGGCCGAGCAATGCTTTGGCGATAGTCCAGCCGTCATCCTCTTTACCCACCACGTTGGCAACGGGGACACGCACATCGTCGAAAAACACTTCGGCAAATTCGTCGTGCATACCGAGGTTATCGATGCCACGCACGGTAATGCCGGGGCTGTCGAGAGGGATCAACAGAAAGGTGATGCCCTGCTGCTTCTTGCCCTCTTTATTAGTGCGCACCAGGGTGAAGATCATGTTGGCGTCCATCGCCAGGGTGGTCCAGATCTTATGGCCGTTGATAATGTAATCATCACCATCGCGCACGGCGGCGGTGCGCAGACTGGCCAGGTCGGAACCGGCACCCGGTTCGGAATAACCCTGACACCAGATGTTTTCGCCATTAAGAATTTTCGGCAAATAATGTGCGCGCTGCTCGTCGGTGCCGTACTGAATTAACAGCGGCCCGATCATGGTCATGCCCTGATCCGGCGTACGGCCGACGCCGTAACCTTCAAACTCTTCCATTAATATCAGCAGCTTGTTGGCATCGAGCCCCATACCGCCGTGCTCCGCAGGCCAACCCGGTGCCAGCCAGCCTTTTTTGGCCAGGGTCATGTACCAGTCGCCGCACTGGTCCCAGTGCATGCGTGCAGCCGGAAAGCGTAGCTCGTCGGGGTAATTCGCAACCAGCCAGTCGTTGAGCATTTTGCGGAAGTCGTCATCCGCCATTGCGTTGTAATCAGTCATCTTCTCTCCTAAAACTTAAATTGTGTCGTTAACTCAAACCGAAGCCTGTCGGCTTATAAAACCGCTTTATAAAGCGAGAGCGGCATAACGACCACGGTGGGCGGAGGCATTGCCCCACAGGGAGGAGAGATACATAGCTTTTTTCAGATAGAGACCGATATTACACTCGTCGGTATAACCAATGCCGCCGTGTAACTGAATGGCATCTTTAGTGATTTGCAGGGCCGCATCACCACAGCGCGCTTTAAGCTGGCTGGCGGCAATGGCACGCTCTTCATCAGAGGCATCGCCGTCGAACAGGGCCGTGGTTTGCAACAGTACCGAGCGAGAGATTTCCGACAAAACAAACAGATCGACTGCCTTGTGTTGCAAGGACTGAAAACTGCCAATGGGCTTGTCGAACTGCACGCGCTGAGTGAGATAGTCGACAGTGATTTCCAGCGCTCGCGTCATCACACCCAGTAGCTCGGCACTGGCGGCAACACGCGCTTCGTCCAAGGCCCCGGCCAGGGCTTGCTCGGCAACGGCGGCGCTGGCGACTTGCTCACCGACGGCAACATTGTCGAAAGTCAGGGTGGCATAAAAACCACCATCGACACGCTGGGCGTATTCAATGCTCAGGCCGCTGGCGTCTTTTTCAACCATATACAGGGCTGTGCCCTCGGCTGTCGCGGCAGAAACGATAAAGGCATCGGCACCACCGGCATCGGGCACAAACAACTTTTGGCCATTCAGTTTGCCATCGCCACAGGTGACCTTCTCGGCTTTGACATCCAGTGTTGCCCGCGTTTCCTGCCAGGCAATTGCCGGCTTCCACTCACCGCTAATTAAGGCGGGCAAGCGGGCTTTTTTAAAGGCTTCGTTATCGCTTTTAACAATGGTGCGTGCGGCTAGTACGGCAGTGGCAGAAAACGGTGCCGGTACCAGACCTTTACCCAACTGGATCAACACCAGGCTGACATCGGAAAACGCCAGGCCAATACCGTCGTATTCTTCGGGTACCAAAAAGCCCAACCAACCAGCTTCGGCCATTTCGGCCCAGGTCTGTGCGTCGTAACCGGGCTGGGTAAAACGATTTTCACGGACCTTTTTAAGCTCTTCGTCCTGGGCAATAAATGCAACAGCACTATCTTGAATCATCACCTGCTCTTCGCTGAGCACGTCAATGCGCGACTGCAAACTAATGTCTTCCACTTTTTTCTCCTCATTCGCGGGGTGCTAAACAACACCCCTGTTAACTTTTTCAGCCAGTAGCAACAAGCACGCTGGCAATGAAAAACAACTACCGTCTATTGTTTTGGCTTTACGTAGAGCACCAGGCTATGGCCTATTAGTTCGTAACCTTTTTCGGCGGCGATTCGACGCTGCAAGGCCTCGATCTCCTCGCTGTGAAATTCTGACACCTCGCCACTATCGACACAAATCATGTGGTCGTGATGCTCGCCTCGGTTGAGCTCATAGAGCGCCGGCCCAGCATCAAAACTGTGACGCTGGATCAGGCCCGCCGTTTCAAATTGTGTCAGCACACGATAAACCGTGGCGATACCCACATCGTCGCCTTTTTCATGAAGGCAGCGAAACACATCGTCGGCACTCAAGTGCCGCTGTTTTTCGTTCTCCATAATTTGCAAGATTTTGATGCGAGGGTGAGTCACCTTCAAACCCGCTTTTTTCAGTTCTTGATTACCCTGAGACATTGATGACCTCTTCTCACAGATTTGGTGAATAGGGTATTATCCCCGTTCGATTCACAGACTGGAACCCCAAATGCCAAGCCGCTTTCCCCTGGCCCTCCTAATTGTTACCGCCGCTCTTTTAAACGGCTGCTCTTACCTCAAATACCCCGACATTCACAAGGTGACAGTGCAGCAGGGCAATATCGTCAACCAGGAAATGGTCGACCAGTTGCGCCCCGGCATGACCCGCTCGCAGGTGCGTTATATTTTGGGTACCCCCCTACTTATGGATACCTTCGACCAGGATCGCTGGGACTACTATTACAGTATCAAGCGCCCCGGCCAGAAAGAGATGCGCGAAAAAATCGCCGTCTTTTTTGACGGCAATACCCTCAGCCACTTTAGTGGCGATTACCTGCCGAGTAGCTTAAAACCCGCCGCAACCGACCGGGTAAAAGCAAGTGATACCGCTGAAGCACAAGCGCTGCCGTCACCCGCCAAGCTCGAGGCCAACGCCCCCACACCCACTGAGTGAGCCCACACTGCTAAATCAACACCCGCAGGCACGGTCTGTAAATTCAAACTATTGCTCAAACTATTGCTCAAACTATTGCCCAGCCTTTTGCTGGGCTTTTTGTGCCGCTCGCTCTTCCCGCGCTTTGGCGGCGCGCTGTTTGCGCACCTCTTTGGGATCAACAATCAGTGGACGATAAATCTCCACCCTGTCCATAGACTTCAACACATATTCTTCCGCTGGAGGCATGCCTTTAGTGCCCAGGGTATGGCTAAAAATACCCAGAGTCGCATTGTCGACATCGATCTCGGGAAATACCGCGACAATATTCGACGCGCGCACAGCCTGCCGCGCCGTGGTGCCGGGCGATACCTGCAGGGTAATAATTTTTTGCTTATCGGGCAGCGCGTAAGCCACTTCGACCGCGATGGTTTCTAGCAAGGTTTCTTGTGCAGTTTCGGGCACATCTTCTGGCAACATTTTTTACACGACCTCAGACAAACTAACTATCGGCAGCAGAAAGTACGGCATCGGCACGCTGCACCAGTGCCGCCACCAAATTATCAGCCACTCGGGTAAACAGCTTTCCCGCCGCCTTATTCAACACGCCACTTTTAAGTGCGAATTCCAGATCGAGACTGACTTTCGAGGCATTTTCCTGCAGGGCTTTAAACTGCCATACGCCCTGAAAGTAACTAAAGGGGCCATCGACCAGGGTCATCTCCACCAACTGGGGTGCCGACAAATGATTGCGCGTGGTAAAACTGTGGCTAATACCCGCCTTGCGCAAATCGAGGCGAGCAATAATTTCTTTATCGTCCCGCGACATGACCTGAGCACCGCTGCAACCATCCATATACTGAGGATAGGCTTCAATATCATTCACCAAATCGAACATCGCCTGCGCCGAGTACAGTACCAGGGCGCTACGCTGGATAGACGTTGTTTTCATTTGGCCACCCCTCAGCTAGCCGCTGCGAACGTATCGTAGAGACCCACCAACAACACCACAGCAATAGCTGGCGGGCAGATGTAACGCAGCACCCACAACCAGACGGGATACACTAACGAGTTGTCGCCATTAAGCTCATCTTTCGCCGTCGCTCGCGGCATTACCCAGCCGACAAAAATAGCGATAAACAAGCCCGTGAGCGGCAACAGTATGCGCGAGGTCAAAAAGTCCATGGCGCCGAAGAAGGTAAAGCCACCCAGTGTAAAACCAGACCAGTCATTGAATGACAATATCGTGCCCAGCCCCAAAACCCAGGCCATAAGGCCCAGCAGGATATTTGCCGAGAAGCGATTAAAACCACGTTTTTCAATCAACCAGGCTACTGCTGGCTCGATCAGGGAAATCGCCGAACTCCAGGCAGCAATGGTGACCAGAATAAAAAACAACATGCCGACCGCCAAACCGCCGGTCATGGCACCAAAGGCAACCGGTAAACTGACAAATAACAGCTCCGGCCCCGCAGCGGGGTTAATCCCCGGATGGGCAAAAACAATGGGGAAAATAGCCATACCCGCCATCAACGCAACCAGCGTATCTAACAGGGCAACCGCCAACACCGTTTTGCCGATGCTGTCATTCGCTGGCATGTAGGCACCGTAAGCCATAATGGAACCCATGCCCAAACTCAGGGTAAAAAAGGAGTGGCCCAGGGCCTCGAGCACAGAGCGGCCAGTGAGGGCAGAAAAATCAGGGCGAAATAGAAACTCAGCAGCGCCAATAAAATCGCCGTGACGATAGGCGAAAACCAACATAGCCAGCAGCAGAACAAATAGCAGCGGCATTAATATGCGCACCGCAACGCCAAGACCTTTAACCACCCCGAAGGCCACCACGCCCACCGTCAACAACATAAATAAAGACTGCCAACCCAGCAAGCGGCCCTTATCGGCCAGCAAGGCGTCAAAGAAAGCCTGGGACTCGAGCGGCCCCGCGCCCTGAAAAGTGCCCTTGCCCATCTCGGGAATATAGGCCAGCGCCCAGCCGGCAATCACCGAATAATAGGAAAGAATTAACAGACCCGCCACCACGCCCAGCCAGCCGATGCTATTCCAGAAACCGTGCAAACCCGCCTCGCGGGTGAGCTGGCGCATAGTATTGATCGGGCTTTGGCGCCCGCGCCGCCCGAGCATCACCTCCGCCACCATCACCGGAATACCCAGCAATAAAATACACGCCAGATACACCAGCACAAAAGCACCGCCGCCATTTTCGCCGGTGATATAGGGGAACTTCCAGATATTGCCGAGCCCAACCGCAGAACCGGTGGCCGCCATAATAAACACCCAGCGACTGCTCCACGCCGGATAGGACTGTGTCTGACTCAAGACGGAACTCATTTGTATGACAAGGCCGCCATTGTACCCCTTGCCCCGCCCACACAAAACCGCAACACCCTCCTTAACCAGGACAAAGCTCGCTAAGCATAGGCAGCACCCGCGTCACACCGTATAATCGCGCCATGGCAAAAAAACCCAAAAACAAATCCAACTCCAATACCATCGTCGTCAACAAACGCGCTCGCCACGACTATCAAATTGACCAGAAATTTGAAGCCGGCATCGCGTTAATGGGCTGGGAAGTAAAAAGTATTCGTGAGAAGAAAATTCAACTCACCGACAGCTACGTGCACATTCAAAATGGCGAGGCCCTGCTGTTTGGCGCCAATATTCAACCGCTGCCCACCGCCTCTACCCACTTTGTCACCGAGCCCAATCGCAGCCGCAAACTGCTACTGCACCGCCGCGAACTCGACAAAATAGCCGCCGCCGTTCAGCAAAAGGGCTACACCTGCATTTGCACCGCCATGTACTGGAAGGGCCATTTGGTGAAATGCGAAGTCGCCCTCGCCAAAGGCAAGGCCGAGTACGATAAGCGTCAGGATGACAAAAATCGCGATTGGCAGCGCCAGAAGCAACGTATTCTCAGCCATTCAAGTTAAAGAAACACCTCTACCCGCCTGACACTACATAGACTGTGTTAAAATCCCCTCGTGGACTTTAAATAACCCTTGTTGGCCCCATATATAACCTGGGCCAACAAGGAATAGAGCCCACAACACATTCAAGCTTTTGGGGGCGTTTTGGATTCGACGCCGGTTACAAAACTTGAGGTGCATGCCGAGATGGTGACCAATCTCGTTAATCCAAAGTCGCAAACTTTATAGTTGCCAACGACGACAACTACGCACTCGCTGCTTAAACACCAGTAGAGTGCCATCTGACTGGAGCCGTGCTTATGCGTCCAGGCTTCATCTGCCAGGGTGTTAAAACCAGGGCAGCGGCGAAGCATTCAGGTGTCATAACTCATAAGATCGCGATGACCCACGTCTGGGGGTGACTCGCTAAAACCTAAACCAGAATCGCCATTTCACATGCCCTGCCGGCCGGGCAGTGAGAGGTTAAAAATAATAGACCGAACTAAGCATGTAGAGCCGATAGCAGCGGACTGACGGACGCGGGTTCAATTCCCGCCGCCTCCACCAATAAACAACCCTCACCACATTAGTGGTGGGGGTTTTTTATTGACCCGAGTAGCAAGATTTGAATGCATTTGCGCTGCGAGTGGCGTACAGGAAGTGCGTCTGCCGCGAAGGGCTGGAGAAGGTGAGACCGGAAAGGTCGAGAAGCTGGCCTGAGCCATGGCCTAGAGCGGCCCATTCCCGCCGCCTCCAGCACCCGACAAGCATTGACAATCTTTGTATCCATGCCTAGCATGGCCTGTATAAATATCTACCCTTGGAGGTCATCATGCACGTATCCCTAACTAGCGAATTAGAATCACGCATTAAAAGCAAAGTTAAAAGTGGCCTCTACAATAATGCCAGCGAAGTCATTCGCGAAGCATTACGTTTTATGGATATGCACGAAGACTGGATTCATGAAGTGAAGTTGGCTCGCTTACGCGAACAGCTAAAAGTTGGCACTGATCAGCTAGACCGCGGCGAAGGCATTGTGATTGAATCAAAAAAGGCTCTGGATGCCTTATTTGACGACATTAAAGCCTGAGCCGAATGCCAATACACCAACTCATTATTTCGCCTGCAGCCAAAACAGACCTTAAAGATATCTACCAATACGGACTTCGCCAGTGGGGGCAAGCCCAATCCGGCAGCTATCTAGAAAACATTAAAGCTCAATTCTGGTCAATCACGGAACAACCGCTAATGGGTCTCGAGCGCTCAGACCTCTTACCCGGCGTCAGAAGGCTACCTATTGAAAGCCACACCCTGTTTTACAGAGTCACAACAGACACGGTAGAAATTATCCGCGTATTGCATGGCCGCCAAGACCCGCCGCTACACTTAAAATAAGATTGAGAAGCATCAAAAATTAGCAAAAACCCAGCTACTACCGAACGGCTTTTCATATTGTTTATTGGTCAGACGATTGGCGATCACCTACCTTCGGGCAGCGGCGAAGCATTCAGGTGTCATAACTCATAAGATCGCGATGACCCACGT